>CAMKQB010000100.1 GCA_946414825.1 uncultured Lachnospiraceae bacterium | reverse complement strand
TGTTAGAAAGGCTATATCTTTATAGCCATGCTTCTCTATCAGATGAGACATCGTAGCATATACCTGCTGATATCCATCTGTCCAAAAGCTATAGAAATATTTGCTGTCGGTATCTACGCAGACAACCGGACCTTTAAAGGAATTATGAATCCGCTCCTCTACAGCAGCTTCAACTCCTGGTGTCTGAATCGTATCTGACATAATAATAACTGCATCAAACATATCACAATTAACAAGGTTATAGATATTCGAGTCCCCTGTCTCACGTTCCTTGTTATTCTGATATTTTATAAACATCGAAAAGATACAGACATCGTACCCATTTGCGAATGCCTGTTTCTTTATACCCCTAATAAAACTTTGCTGATATGGTTCCTCCAACTGACCTGCCAGCACAGCTATCCTCTTATCTGCCATAACACCTTCTCCTAGTAACCCCATAACTACCTTTATTATACCACTACGATTTTATATATAATACTAGTTTTTTTACTAATCGCCCCATATATCTAACTACTGCATCTATAACCCAACAAGCGCAGTAAATGATAAGAATAACGAGCACTATTTGAAGCAGATAATTTTTCTGCATATAAAACTTTGGAGTGCCAAGCGGGAAGAGTTCCTCCCATATCAGATTACGAATAAGCGGATGCTCATGAATCATATATATTCCAAGATTTCCAGCACTGATTGCATTTATGACAAAGCCCGCCTTCGGGAACCTACTCAAATCGAGCTTCTCAAAGAATCTGAATAGGCAGGTGCATTGAAGAACTACAAGCGGATTATCATTATATCCAACAACACCTTCTATTCCTTTATCAGGATAATTATAAACAAGCCATACATCGATAAGGCCCATCAGTAGGAAACCTGCGAGATATACAAATGGACTATTCCAAAAATTCTTGTCCTTTGTATTCTCATGACTAGTAAAGATATGATGCTTTCTCAGATAAGCACCAAGAAGGTACATATATATAAAATCATATAAACTCTTTCCACCCTGTGTGGAGAGTATTTTTTTCAAACTAATAATACTTTCAAAAGGCTCCAGCATACTAAGCGGCTGCCATATTGAAAAGACAAAGAAACAAATAGCGAGAAGATAAAGGAATTCATTTCTAGTAAGATTTCTAATCATCTTATTAAGAAATGGTGAAAGAATGAGCACTAGTAGATAAAGTGTCATAAAATACCAGGTTCTCGACATAAATGGGAAGAAGCCCTTGATATACTGAAGGTCAGTTACTGTTCCCGGACGGAAGAGACCATATATCACAGGTATCATAACGGAATAGAAAAGCATTGGTATATAACACTTAAATACCCTTCTATAATTGAAGTCAGTTTTTGTTTCACATAAAAAATATCCCATAATAATAACGAAGATATAAACAGGACATCTACATAGAAGCCAAATGATCCAGTAAGTCAGTTCTACTCTACCGCTCAGCTCCTGTGCTATATCTGTATAATCTCCATAGTCTGATACATGCAGGAAGATAATCTGCAGCATCATCAGTATTCTAAGTAATTCTATGCTGGGATTACGTGATACTTTAGACTTTGCCGAAAGTGTTTTGGCATCTGTTGTTTTGGTTTGTGGTTTTTGTGTTGTCTTTGTTTTGCTCATTGTAAAAAATCTTAACTCCAATCAGGATAACATTATTTTACGTTCAGATTAATAATATAAGGCGGAGGTTTTACCCTCCGCCCATTTGTTTCTAATACCGAGGACTATCTAGTCCTAAAACTCAGATTATCTAGTCCTTAGAACTTACCTGCCTTTGCAGCCTCTTCGATAGAAACTGCTGTAGAAACTGTCATACCAACCATTGGGTTGTTACCAGCTCCGATAAGTCCCATCATCTCAACGTGAGCAGGAACTGATGAAGAACCAGCGAACTGTGCATCACTGTGCATACGTCCCATAGTATCTGTCATACCATATGAAGCAGGACCTGCAGCCATGTTATCTGGGTGAAGTGTACGTCCTGTACCACCACCTGAAGCTACTGAGAAGTACTTCTTACCAGCTTCAACTCTCTCCTTCTTATATGTACCTGCAACTGGATGCTGGAATCTTGTAGGGTTTGTTGAGTTACCTGTGATAGATACATCAACATTTTCCTTCCACATGATAGCAACACCTTCCTGAACATCGTTAGCGCCGTAGCAGTTAACCTTTGCTCTTGGTGACTCAGGATCCTTTGAGTAGCACTTTCTGAATACTTCCTCAACTTCTCCTGTGAAGTAGTTATACTTTGTCTCTACATATGTGAAACCATTGATACGTGAAATGATCTGAGCAGCATCCTTTCCAAGTCCGTTAAGGATAACTCTAAGTGGCTTTTGACGAACCTTGTTAGCCTTCTCAGCGATACCGATAGCACCCTCTGCTGCAGCGAAGGACTCGTGACCAGCAAGGAATGCGAAACACTCTGTATCCTCTTCAAGAAGCATCTTACCAAGGTTACCATGTCCAAGACCAACCTTACGTCTGTCAGCAACTGATCCAGGAATACAGAAAGCCTGAAGTCCGATAC
>CAMKQB010000099.1 GCA_946414825.1 uncultured Lachnospiraceae bacterium | reverse complement strand
ACGCCAGTAGTTCCTTAGACTTGGTTTTAGAAAATGTCACTACGTCTCCATCTTTGTTATAAACCACGAAGTTACCAAAGGTTACACACCTCAGTTTCTTTACACCGTCATCTACTATAGCTGATGGTTCGACAGTTCTCTCTACCGCCGTCCCCTTATCAACAGGGAATCTGAGGTTATCCAGTTCTCTCTGAATATCCTCCTCCGTAAAAGGCTTAGTTACATAACCACTAGGCCTAGCCTTAAAGCTTTCCGAACCATATTTTGAATAACTCGTAACAAATATAATGTTACATTTAGGAGAATACCTTTTAAGCTCTACTGCAAGCTCGATACCATTCATCTTTCCTATTTCTATATCAAGAAATGCAACATCTATATCTGACTTATCACCATATCTGAGTATTTCATCCAGTCTCTGAAATGACACTATCTCATCTTCAGGACAAAGTTTTGTGAGTGTATCAACCAGCATTTCAAGTGCCGGTCTCTCATCATCCATAACAACTATCTTCATTCGTAGCCCTTTCTACTAATCACTACATAAAACACCTTATTCCTTTGGAATACTAATAGTACACACTGTACCCTCTCCCAGTTTACTCTGAAACTCTAGCTTACCACCACATTCCATTTCCAGACGTTTCATAACATTTTTGACACCAATATGAGTATCATCCATAGTTTTGAGCTCTTCTGTATCGAAGCCCGCTCCATTATCAATAACCTTAATTACATGGCACTCTGAATCTTCCACTGTAGATATTTTAACTGTTCCACTTCCAGAGTCGCTCTTATGAATTCCATGCTTCACCGCATTTTCCACCATTGGTTGAAGACTGAGAGCAGGAAGCAAAAAGTCCTCATCTTTAATGTCATATTCTATATTCAAATCATCTTCAAATCTTAACTTTTCCAAGGAAAGATATATTTTGGTATGTTCAAGTTCCTGAGCAAAAGGAATAAGTCCTTCCGTATTAACCGAATTAAGATTCACCCTTAAATACTTAGAGAAATTCACCAACGATTCTTTCGCCTTATCGGGATCTCTATCGATATAGTAAATGATTGAATTAAGAGAATTATGCAGGAAATGAGGTTTTATCTGATCCATCATCAGTTTTCTCTGCGCCGACTCCATTTCAACGACATTTTCTACTGCATACAAAGTCTTATGATTCTCATAGAGAAGATATACCAACAGGGATGCAATGATAACAAATATATTTGTAAAATTCGCCTCCGGAATAATCATCGATACAACAAATGCCACAAGCGGGATAATAATTACTATACGAAGTATATTCTCCAAAAAGGGATCCACTATTTTTCTATTAACGAAAATTGTTATACCAATAAACAGGAAGATGATAACCGTCACGCCTTGCCATATCCAATAACCAAAACCGTGAACATATTGTCCATTTTCGTCATAATAATATATAAAACCATTAAACTGAGAAATAACGAGCATAAAAAAGCATGCTATCTGAAGAAGTCTTAATATTTGAACTATTATTAGAGCTGGGGGATAATCCACCTTATCGACTACATATTTTCTCACGAAGTCCAGAAGCAGAAGCGTAAGCATTCCACCTATAACATAATAGATAAGGACCATTATTCTTTCCGCAACAAAAATAGGATGCCTATCTGAGTTTTCAAAGAAAATAAGCAAAATATCGGTGAAATTATATAAGAATATTAAGATGTAGAAGATGAGTATTTCATCTGTATAAGGAACAGAGATCTTCTTAATAAGATTATGATTCTTATCTTGAACAGTACTAATAGCCAAGGTAAAAATCATAATCAGAAGATATAGATTACCATATATGTTAATGGTTAATTCCACTAGATCGTCATAGTTAAACCTAGTAATAAAATCTAACATAAATACCTCAAAATCTTAAACCAAATTCATTATAAATCTTTAAAATCATAGATCTTTAAAATGAAACTCACTCTTTCCACTTGCATAGTCCCCAACTATCTGACCATGGCCAACTATCTTGTACTTATATGTTACAAGTCCTTCGAGACCTACTGGTCCCCTGGCGTGAATCTTGCTCGTACTGATTCCAACCTCTGCTCCGAAACCATAACGGAAACCATCCGCAAATCTAGTGGAGCAGTTCTGATATACTCCCGCAGAATCAACAAGCTGCATGAAGCGAGCGGCTGTCTCATCATTCTCTGTAATAATAGCATCTGTATGATGTGAGCCATGAAGATTAATATGTTCAATAGCTTCGTCTACATTATCTACAAACTTAACTGAAACGATAAGCGCTAGATACTCCTTGAATTCGTCTTCTGAGATTGACTCATACTCAAGAGTTTTGCCCTCTGTAGATTCGCCGCTGTTCTCGCCCACTACTCGGTCAACTACGTCTGTCACTTCCTTAGTACCTCTAAGCTTGATTCCATTTTCAGCAAGCGCAGCCGTAAGCCTTGGCATAAGTCTTCCAATCAGATTTTCATCCCTCTGAATGAGAAGTGTCTCAACAGCATTACAAGCAGCTGTATACTGCGTCTTTGCGTCGATAATAATAGGAATTGCCTTCTCGATATCAGCATCCTTATCAACATATATGTGGCATACACCATCTGCATGTCCCATTACAGGAATATGGGTGTTATCCATGATATATCTTACAAATGCATTTGAGCCTCTTGGTATAAGAAGGTCAA
>CAMKQB010000098.1 GCA_946414825.1 uncultured Lachnospiraceae bacterium | reverse complement strand
GTATAATACTTCCTCAACATTAAGCTCTTTGGCTTTGACTTTTGCGGTATATACATTTACAGGTTCCAGTTTGTATTTTTTGATAGCTTGTTCTACAGTCATGTCAAAACCTCCTCCACCCTGTTTCATTGCTTCTTTAAGTATATTGTATAAGTTCCACAAAGTCAACTGTTAAAACTATACATTTTTGTAAAAATATACCATTATACTGACTGTTTTTTGATGGCTTTTTGGAACGATGAGGTTAAAAATATGAATTACTATAATGAATTTGAAAAACAGATAGAAGAGGTTGATTCGTCGGGAAGAAAACCAACGCTTCTACTTCAGGCCTGTTGCTGTCCATGCAGCTCCCATTGCCTGGAGGTACTTAGTGGTCACTTCGATATAACCGTATTCTTCTATAATCCCAATATCGATGAGAGAGAAGAATTCGATAAACGTCTCGAAGAACTTCGTCGCTTCACAAAGGAAGCTGACTTTGCGCTGGATGTAAAAGTTGTCGAAGGTGAGTATGAACCTGAGAAGTTTTATGAAATGGCAAAAGGCCGCGAAATGCTACCAGAACGAGGTGAAAGATGCTACGACTGCTACGAGCTACGTCTCCGCAGAACAGCTGAGTATGCCCTTGAAAATCACTTCGATTATTTCTCAACAACCCTATCCATCAGCCCCTACAAGAACGCAAACTGGCTGAATGAAATCGGAATGAAGCTCGAAATGGAAATGCGTGATAGGGGGCTCGCTGGACATGAAGGCTCGACTGAAGATATGGAAGTGCCAATCTTCCTGTTCAGTGATTTCAAGAAGAAGAATGGATATAAAAGATCAATAGAACTATCTAACGAATACGGATTATATCGACAGGATTATTGTGGATGTGTTTTCTCTAAAAGAGATCGAGACAAGGCAAGAAATATGAATCAACAAAGTAAATAGATGCCAGGAGACTGTAGTCACATTTTCGGCCGAGAAATGTGACTACAGTCTCCTAGCATCCTTTGAATTAACCTACGATATGATAACTATCTAGATATTATCGTAGATAGTCTGAAGTTCAGGAATTGAAAACTCGTAATCGGAGTTGCAGAAGTCACAGTGAAGATTTACAGGCTCACCATCGTCCAGCATAGACTTCAGCTCCTTGCGTCCCAGGCTGATAAGTGCTTTAGTAACTCGTTCGCGACTGCAGTTACAGTGGTACTGCATAGGGCGAGTCTCCTCAATACTTATATCTTGACCGAAGATCTCTTCTCCAATGATGCTTCTCATCATATCCTCTACGGTCAGTCCCTTTTCAAAATAATTAGTTACTGAGTCAACCTTTGCGAGACTATCTTCGAGGGCAGAGATGGTTTCCTCTGAAGCAAAAGGAAGTAGCTGAATAATAAAGCCACCTGCGTGTTTGATGCTGAGGTCTCTATCGACAAGAACTCCGAGTCCTACAGAGGTAGGTATCTGCTCGCTTTCTGCGTAGTAGTAGGTAAGGTCTTCACCAATCTCGCCGCTTACGAGCGCGGTCTGTCCAACATAAGGAGTGCTTATTCCTTCATCTCTGATAACAGTAAGTGTTCCGCGACCTATAGCACCGCCTACGTCTAAGTGCCCATTTGATTTAAGGGGAAGATCTACAGCATTATTGTAGATAAGTCCTTTTACGTTGGAGGCGGCATCGGCAGTAACTGTAACAGACTTGGCTGGACCATCTCCATCTATTTTGAGTGTAAGCACATCTCCTTCGTTCTTGCACATTGCTCCCATGAGGGCTCCTCCTGTAAGGAGTCTGCCAAGGGCTGCGCTGCAAACTGGGCTTGTGTTATGTATCTCTCTTGCTTTTTCAACAGCTGCTCTAGAGTAGGCGGCTACGAATCTTATTTCATTATTGGCGGCCATTCCTTTTATTATATAATCCTTCATGACTATCTCCTTCATGGAATATCATTTTCATTACTTGGGCATCTGCTCAAGATGACCACTAGATAATATAACAGAATATGGTGGTTTAGTACAGATAATAAAATATTGAGTGCTTTTAGTAGATTTAGATGATATAATTAGTCTGGTTTAGAATGACTAATGAGGTGACTGATTAAATGAGCGGTTCAAAGTTTTACGCAGTCAGAAAAGGACTCGTTCCTGGAATATATAATAGTTGGGAAGAATGTAAGAATAACGTCCATGGTTTTCCAGGTGCAGAGTATAAAAGCTTCAAGACTTTAGAGGAGGCTAAAGCTTATATGGGAGACATTTCTTCTGACACTGAAAATGTTTCGGCAGAGAAGGTTGATACCCTTAAGACAAAAGCGAAAAAGACGAAGGCTTCTCAGAACCTGGTTGAATACCTTAGTAGTAAAATGACCTCTGCAGCTATAGCATATGTTGATGGAAGCTACAATGTAGCAACAGGGGAATATGCATATGGAATGCTTATCTTCCATGATGGTAAGCTTTACGAAGAGTGTAAGAGCTTTGACGATCCAGAGATGAGTACCATGAGAAATGTTGCCGGTGAGATACAGGGTGCAGCAAGAGCCATGGCTTACTCGGTAGAGAATGGAATAGATAGTTTAGATATATACTATGACTATGCTGGAATAGAGAAATGGGCGCTTGGAGAGTGGAAGACAAATAAAGAAGGTACTAGGGCTTATAAGGAATACTATGTATCTATCAGCGATAAGCTGAAGGTGCATTTTCATAAGGTTAAAGGTCATTCTGGGGATATGGGGAATGATAGAGCAGACGAGCTGGCTAAGTCAGCTCTCGGCATAGAATAGAAGGAGCATAATACTGAATGAACATTATATCGATATTAGAGCTTT
>CAMKQB010000097.1 GCA_946414825.1 uncultured Lachnospiraceae bacterium | reverse complement strand
GACCTCGAAAAGGCCGAATTCAAGACCGACAAGCCCTACAAGGAACTGCACCTGATACTTGTGGTTTATCATGACAAGAACTTCGCTGATCAGCCTGTTTCATGGTATACATATGAAGAGATGGAAGCTGTTGCCAAGAAGCAGGGCTTTCATATTCCGCTTCTGGTAGAGGTTTTGGAACTCTGTAATAATAGAATATTTATGGATATAGAACTTAAGGAAACCGGTTATGAATCCCGACTTGTAAGACTTCTTAAGAAAAATGCTTCTTACGATAATTATTCAGTTAAATCCTTCAAGGATTCTGTATCTTATAAAATAAAAGAGTTTGATCCGAATATCCGTACAGGGCTTCTGGTTGGATATAAGAAGGCGAGTCTTAAGAGAAGAATAAATGAACTCTTCCCGGAGAGAAGACTGAGAGCCTGCAGGGCGGATTTTATAAGTCCAAATTCGAGGTTGCTTCGATTCGGATTTCTTAGTAGAATGAAAAGACGCGGTATACCTGTTTATGTGTGGACCGTGAATGATAAAAAGGATATCAGAAAGCTGCTTAAGAAGGATATAGCAGGAATAATTACAGATAGACCTGATATCGCTCTGAAGGTGAGAAATGAAGAATAGAATAGTTGCTTATCTAAAATATATTGATGAACTGCTGGATGACAGCAGTGAGATGAATAAGGGCGTAGAACGTGACTGGGATAAAGAGATTGAGAAACACCTCACCCAGATAAAATTCTTTGCTCATGAGAGACTGGTTCATCTCATAGTATTCTGTCTGGTGGCTATATGTACTGTAATGAGTATACTTGCATTTGTGATAAAGGGAGAAATAATGATACTTCCACTTATCGTTCTCCTTTTTATACTCCTTGTACCTTATTGCATGCATTATTATCTGCTTGAAAATAGTGTGCAGAAAATGTATGACCAGTACGATGCCATGATAGGTAAGCGTGAAAAATACTTTAATATGAATAAAGAGGAAAAATAGTGAAATTTATTAGAAGATTTAAACTACCCCAATTTCTTCTAATTGTTTCGGTTGTTGCATTCCTTATTCTTCCAACTGTTGTGACATTTTCTCTAATGAAGAGAAATGATGCTGCCAACCGTAAGATGGATGAGGTTGCAAGAGAGCTTGCTGTTCAATCTAATATTAAAACAGTTGAGTCTACGGAAGCTGATAATGAGGACGTATTGGGACAAGATAATAGAAGGCTGGAGAAGGATACTACAGATCAGAATCCACTGACACTTGGAGTTTCAGATGCTACAGCCGGAGATGCTGAATTAAGTGAGACGGCTGGAGATGCTTCGATGGAGGACGAGGCTCTGGTGCAGGATACGGTAGTTGAACCAAATGGGAAGAAGGTTTATCTGACATTTGATGATGGCCCTTCAGAGAATACAAATGAGATACTAGATATCTTAGCTAAGTATGATGTTAAAGCAACATTTTTCGTGGTTGCTGATAGCTATAAATATATGGATCAGCTGACCCGTATAGCAGCGGAAGGACATACTATAGGTCTTCATTCTGCAAGTCATGTATATAATAGACTATATGCGGATATGGATTCTTATATAAGAGATGTCGAAGGTGTACATGATACTGTTGAGAGAATAACCGGAGTTGATTCAAAGTATTATAGATTCCCGGGCGGTAGCTCAAATAGTGTTTCAAATGTTTCCATAGATGATTGCATCAGCTACCTTCATGAGAATGGATACGAATATTTCGACTGGAATGCTCTTAGCAGAGATGCCGAGTATACAGGCTATTCCCCTGAAGAGCTTAATGGAAACATTATGGCTGGTGTTAGAAATAATGAAGGTGACTCAATAGTACTTATGCATGATCTCGATGAGCATCATAATACAGTGGAGGCTCTTCCGGCTCTTATAGAAACGCTGAAGGCAGAGGGGTATACCTTGTGCCCAATAGATGCCAGTACAACACCAGTACAGCATTATGTGCCGGCGGAAAACTAAAATGAATAACTATTAAGGAGGACGATTCTTATTAGCTTGCTCGAAGGTAGTAAACTTATGGAAGACGTCCTCTTTTATAAATCACTTAAATTTTGAGGTGCATTTAGTAATCCCAATATAGAGAGAATAAGGTATGAATTATACTGAGGCAAGAAAATATATTCAGGAAAAAGAAAAGCTTGGAAGCGTGATGGGGCTGGATTCTATACGTGAACTTCTGAAGCGAATGGGGAATCCTGAGAAGAATACACCGGCGGTTCATATAGCTGGGACAAATGGTAAGGGAAGCATTATGGCTTATGTGGAGGAGACATTTGTCAAAACCGGTATGACCGTTGGCAGATATATATCCCCGACTATTTATGACTACCGCGAGAGATGGAGAAAGAATAAGGAGTGGGCCAGTGAAGAGGACGTGGCGCGTGCTATAACTGCTGTATCTAAGAGGGTGGATGCTATGGTGGCAGATGGTCTTCCAAGTCCAACGGCATTTGAAATAGAGACGGCGGCAGCTTTCTGGCTGTTTGATGACTGGAAATGCGATATCATGCTTATCGAATGTGGCATGGGCGGCAGGATGGACGCAACAAATGTTCTGGAAGGAGACGTGCTGAATGTTCTTGCACCTATTAGCATGGACCATATGTCTATTCTTGGTAAAACCCTTGAGGATATAACCAGAGAAAAGCTCGGAATAGTTCGTGATAAGACTGTGCTCGTTACAGCGCCTCAGGAAGACGAGGTGATGCGGGAAATCATGAAGTATGCAGTTGAGCATAAGGTAAAGGTCGTGCAGGCTGATACGGAAGAGCTGATAGTGAACGAAGAGAGTTACCATAGTGCATCCTTTACTTATAAGGGTGAGGACTACGATATATC
>CAMKQB010000096.1 GCA_946414825.1 uncultured Lachnospiraceae bacterium | reverse complement strand
GTCCGTATCGGAGGACAGGACGGTATAGTCCCGTTCGTAATAATCCTTCATCTTCGCAAAACCAGCCTTCATCATCATTCCCATGGCAAGAAGTCCAACTACTATAGGAACAAGAGCCAGGAGTCCTAGCTTCCAGTTAAAGAAGAACATAAGAACTATTATGAGAACAGGAATAAATATATTGGCTATACCTTCAGGTATGGCATGAGCAAGCAGCAGCTCTATCTGCTCTATATCATCAATAAAAACCTTCTTAAGTCTTCCGGTTCCTATATCCATAATATTTCCCAGCGGCTGATTCTCAAGCTTTCGCTGCAGCGATGTCCTTAGGTTCTTAAGTGTGTTATATGCACTTATATGAGAATATATAAGTCCCTGTGTATAAAGAACTCCATACACTACTTCAGATATTAGTATATATACTATCCTGAGAACTGCATATTTTATCTCCAAATCTTCTCCCCTCGTAAGCGGTCTAAGAAGCTGATATATAAAGAAATACGGCAATATACTGGCCACTATGCCAATACACATAAGCACTGCTGCCAGCACCGTATACTTCTTATACTCTCCTATATAAGGTGATACTTTTTTAAACATATTTCCCTTCCTTTCGTTAAAAATCTTTCTAGAAATGCAAAAAGCCACGCAGTTAGTTTGTTCTAACCACATGGCATTCTATTATATTTCATATTTTATTTCTAACAATTACGGATACATTTTTAACAGAAATGGAGCATTTATAATCTAGCTCATGCGCGCCATGGAGTATTTCTTCGGGGTTATCCCGTATCTCTTGGTAAACTCCTTAGCAAAATGACTCAGATTATTGTATCCTGCTAAGGTTGCTACCTCTGTAACATTTCCATATCCTGAATTGAAAAGCGATGCTGCATATTCAAGTCTTTGTTCCTGTACATAACTATGAATTGATGTTCCATACATACTACGGAACAGTCTTACAAGCTTGCTCTTACTTACTCCCAGCTCCCCTGCTATCCTAATTACATTATAATCCTCAGCAGGACTTAACTGTATATTCGCTCTAAGCTTTTCTATAAGATCCGCATCTCTTTTATCCAGCTTTACAGGTTCCTCTGTCTGTGATTTATCTGACTGAAATAAATCATATAGAACGATTCCAAGAAGTTCTATCATCTTTCCTTCAAGGAATAATCCACCGAATTCTTTGTACTTCTCTGCACAGTCTATTTCCGATAGAATACGATACATTTTAGGAGTTATAGCCGTAACATGAACACTTGAATATATCTCATTTTTAATAGCTGCGAGTCTTTTCTCTGTAAAGTAAAAACCAAGGAATTCTTCAAATCTACTTGTGGGCATCTGAATGCTCTTAAACTTGAAGTCGATTCCCTTTTTGTAAATCATAGAAGAGCTCTCATTTTTATACCTATATATGCAAAGTTCTCCCACATTCATGGAAACTACTTCTTCCTTACCTGTAGACTGCTCCTTCTTGTTCCATTCAATATCCTGATTTAGATTGAAGATAATCTGAACCTCATCAGCCCCATGTGCCTCTTCTCTCTCTGCCGATATATCCTGATTAAAGCTCATAGTCCAATCATTATAAATGATATCACTCCGGCTTCTTTTCTCTGATATCTCCATAATGCCATACTTAGCCGGTAATCTCTTTACACCTCTAGTATATTCAGATAAATCTTCGCTAGTTAGTCTATTACTCATCCGCTATAATCTTACCTCTATCTATACATAAGACATAATCACAACATTTATCTATAAGTTCTGGATCATGTGTTGAAACCAGAACTGTCTTTCCAGACTCAGCTAAATCTTTTAATAGTTTACCAACCTTCTCCATAGAGATAAGAACCTCCGATTCTACACTGTTCGTAAAGAGCTGATGATATACATCCTGCATCACCATATAACTTAGCTTTAGTCTCTTTCTTCCCTTATATAAATTAGTTTTAACTAACTCAGGATATTATCATATCATTTAAAACATTTCAATACAAATTATTAGAGACTATCTTATGCCATCTGCCAGTTCTCAGCCTTCTGTCTTATCTTTACGAACTCGCTATACTTTCCACCACGGGTTATCAGCTCGGCATGAGTACCCTTCTCTATTAAGCATCCATTATCTACAACCAGTATCTGATCTACCGATTCTATAGTTGCAAGTCTGTGGGCTATTATTATAACAGTCTTACCCTTAGAAAGTTCTGTGATAGCCCCCTGTATAAGATGCTCATTTTCAGGATCAATACTAGCTGTTGATTCATCCAGAATTATGATAGGAGCATCCTTAAGTATTGCCCTCGCTATAGATATTCTCTGCTTCTGTCCTCCTGACAGTGTTCCGCCGCCTTCTCCGATTACGGTATCATAACCTTCCGGCAACTCCATAATAAAGTCGTGACATCTGGCCTTCTTTGCAGCCTCTATCATTTCTTCTTCAGTTACATTATCTCTACCAAAACAGATATTAGCTCTTATGGTGTCATTAAAGAGATATACATTCTGGAATACCATAGAGATATTAGAGAGAAGGCTGTCACAAGTGAACTCAGTAAGCTTATGACCTCCCAGAGTTATGCTTCCAGAAGATGTATCGTAGAATCTTGCAATCAGATTGCATATAGTTGTCTTACCACTTCCTGAAGGACCAACGATTGCGGTAGTGCTTCCCTCCGGAAGCTTAAAGGATACGTCCTTCAGGATCTTTCTCTTGTTGTCATATGAGAAGTCTACATTTTCAAATTCTATATCGAATCTCTCTGGCTTAATGTCTGTTCCCTTCTCATCTAAAATACTGCCTTCTGAGATTTCATTTAACTTATCCAGAGCATTATTTATAACTGCCAGAACGTGTGCGCTGTCAGCTATCGGTTCAACACTTCCGAATATAGACATAGATAGAAATGCTACAACTATAACATATTTTAGATCCATATCTCCGGCAATACCTGCATACATTACAGACATTGCCATCCAGACACTTGCTGCCTTTAAAGCAAAAAGGTGCAGGCAGTTATAAGGAATAAATCCGCATTCTATCTTTAGAGCAATTTTCTTAGCACTGGCTACCGCATCTCT
>CAMKQB010000095.1 GCA_946414825.1 uncultured Lachnospiraceae bacterium | reverse complement strand
CAGGTGAAGCTGGCTCAAAGGGACTTAAGCCTATATCAGTTGTTATGGCTGATAAGAAACTACCGGATACTTCAACTTCGACACCTTCAAAAGAATCAACACCTGAAACAACCGTTACATCTGCTGGTACATC
This sequence comes from uncultured Lachnospiraceae bacterium, assembly GCA_946414825.1. Lineage (GTDB taxonomy): Bacteria > Bacillota > Clostridia > Lachnospirales > Lachnospiraceae > Eubacterium_Q. The sequence goes on along the minus strand of CAMKQB010000095.1, from coordinate 3,265 downwards.
AGTAGATACAGGTGATTCAGTTCCGGTTACACTAATAACTATTATGTTATTTGTAGCTTTGCTTGGTTGTGCTGTAACAATCTTTCTTAAGAAAAAGGTTTTTATTTAAAGACTAAATATAATACATAATATTAAAGTAGATGGTAAATAATATGTCACACTTAGATCAAAGTAGAATCAGAAACTTTTGTATAATAGCCCATATAGATCACGGAAAGTCTACCCTTGCAGATCGTATTATCGAGATGACTGGTACCCTGACAGAACGTGAGATGCAAGAGCAGGTACTTGATAATATGGACATAGAGCGAGAGAGAGGCATTACCATTAAGTCCCAGGCTGTTCGTATCATTTATAAGGCGAAGGACGGTCAGGAGTACATCCTTAATCTGATAGATACTCCGGGACATGTTGACTTTAATTACGAGGTTTCCCGTGCGCTGGCTGCCTGTGAGGGGGCAGTTCTTGTAGTAGATGCCGCACAGGGCGTTGAGGCTCAGACTCTTGCAAATGTTTATATGGCTATCGATCATAATCTGGAGGTATTCCCGGTTATCAATAAGATAGACCTTCCATCTGCAGATCCGGCAAGGGTTATCACGGAAATAGAGGATGTTATTGGAATAATCGCTGAGGATGCACCTCAGATATCCGCTAAAAATGGTATAAATATCGAGTCAGTTCTTGAAGCTATAGTTGAGAAAATACCTGCTCCATCAGGAGATAATAATAAACCATTTAAGGCTCTTATATTTGACAGCCTCTATGACTCCTATAAGGGTGTCATTATATTCTGCCGGGTATTTGATGGTTTTGTCCGTAAGGGTTCACGCATACATATGATGGAGACTGGTGCCGAGGCTGATGTAGTAGAGGTTGGTATCTTTGGAGCCGGACAGTTCATTCCTCAGGATGAGATAAGTGCCGGAATGGTTGGATACATCACTGCATCTCTTAAGAATGTTCGTGATACAGAGGTTGGCGATACAGTTACAGACGCTGAAAATATGTGTGACGAGGCACTCCCTGGATATAAGAAGGCTCGTCCCATGGTATTCTGCGGAATATATCCGGAGGATGGTGCCAAATATCAGGAGCTTAAGGACGCTCTGGAAAAGCTTCAGCTTAATGATGCAGCTCTTTCCTACGAGCCTGAGACCAGTATAGCTCTTGGCTTTGGTTTTAGGTGCGGCTTCCTGGGACTTCTTCATTTGGAGGTAATTCAGGAGAGACTTCAGCGTGAATATAATCTTGATATCATTACCACAGCGCCTTCAGTTGTTTATAAGGTCCATAAAACAGATGGCGAGGTAATAGACCTTACTAATCCATCCAATCTTCCTGATCCTTCAGAGATTGAATATATGGAAGAACCTATGGTAGATGCGGAGATTATGACCTCCTCTGATTATACCGGAGCAATAATGAATCTATGTCAGGAAAGACGTGGAATATATAAAAGTATGGAATATCTTGAGGAAACCAGAGTTCTCCTTAAGTATGAAATGCCATTAAATGAGATAATCTATGACTTCTTTGATGCCCTTAAGTCCAGATCCCGTGGCTATGCATCATTTGATTATGAGATGAAGGGCTACACCAGGTCTAACCTTGTTAAGCTTGATATTCTTATTAATAGAGAGGGAATAGATGCGCTTTCATTTATAGTATTTAAAGACTCAGCCTACGAGCGCGGCAGAAAGATGTGCGAGAAGCTTAAGAAGGAGATTCCTAGACATCTCTTCGAGATTCCTATTCAGGCCGCTATCGGAAGCAAGGTTATAGCAAGAGAGACTATCAAAGCCCTTCGTAAGGATGTGCTGGCTAAGTGTTACGGTGGAGATATAACTCGTAAGAAGAAGCTTCTTGAGAAACAGAAGGAAGGAAAGAAGAGAATGCGTCAGGTTGGTTCTGTCGATGTGCCACAGCAGGCATTTATGTCGGTACTGAAGCTGGATGACGAGGATTAAAACGTGCGAGGATTTGTGGGGTTAGATACATGAAAAAACCTTTAAGTATATATGTGCATATACCATTTTGCTTACATAAGTGTATGTATTGTGACTTTCTATCATTTGACAATGAAACAAATACCAAGAAGATTCAATATGTAAATGCTCTTATGAGTGAAATACGTATGTATAAGCCATATGCTGATAGATATAGTGTTAAAACGATATATATAGGTGGCGGAACTCCAACTATATTAGATGAAGCACTTATAATGAATATACTTAATACTATAAATCATATATTTAATGTTGATAGATTTGCTGAGATAACTATTGAAGCAAATCCGGGAACTATTAAGTATATGGACCTTTTGTCCTATAGGGAGCATGGCATTAACCGCCTATCTATAGGTCTTCAGTCAGCGGATGATGATATGCTGAGACTTCTAGGCAGAATTCACAACTTTGATGAATTTGAAAGTGGTTTTGATGCAGCTAGAAGAGCCGGCTTCAAAAATATCAGCGTAGATGTAATGAGTGGTTTGCCAGGTCAGGATATGCATACTTTGGTAGATACATTAACACGAGTGACGGAAATGGGACCAGAGCATATATCTGTATATTCATTACAGGTGGAAGAAGGAACACCTCTAAGTAAGCGCCCGGATATACTTGATATGCTGCCGGATGAAAATACTGACAGAAGTATGTATGCTATGACTAAAAAAGTCCTTAAAGCTTCAGGGTATAATAGATATGAAGTATCTAACTATGCTAAGCCTGGCATGGAGAGCAGACATAACTGTGTTTATTGGACCGGTGGTCAGTATATAGGTATTGGTATTGGTGCCGCTTCATATTTTAAGGGAGAACGTTTTACTAATATTAAAAATATAGATAATTATATAGAAATATGTGAAGACATCAGAGATGAACTCACTAAAGAGACAGATAGAGTAAGACTATATGATTCAGCTACTGCAATACTAAGAGAAGATGTTCAAACTGTGTATATAGAATCCAGAATGGAAGAGTTTATGTATCTGGGTCTCAGAATGACAAAAGGTATCAGTAGAGAAGAGTTCAAGGAAAGGTTTAACAGAGATGTCTTTGAAGTATATGCTGAACCTTTAAATAAATATAGTACAGACGGTTATATAATTGTTGATGATAATCGTATCAGATTATCAGATAAGGGCATAGATGTAAGTAATTATATACTAGCTGATTTTATTCTTGATAAATAATAGAAGCGCCTCTTAATTGAGGGCTTCTTTTTTTATGAAAAATGCTTCATTTTTTATAATTAAATC
>CAMKQB010000094.1 GCA_946414825.1 uncultured Lachnospiraceae bacterium | reverse complement strand
AGTCCCGGAAGACTAAGGCCTCCTTCTGCGCCTACCTGTTCTCCGTCTGACTCTACTATTACTGGATTGATAAGTACTAAAGGTTCGCCCTCTCCGATATCTATTACAACGATTCTTCTAAGCACACCAACCTGTGGTGCTGCCAGTCCTACACCATTTGCTTCATACATTGTATCAAACATATCGTCAATGAGTGTAGATAGTCTGTCTGTCATCTGTGTAACAGGCTTGCACACCTTTCTAAGTACCTCATCTCCATCTTCTCTTATATTTCTAAGTGCCATTTCTTTTCTCCTTTTTACTCTTCCTAAATGATTCGCATCGGATTAAAATCAAACTGAATATCTATATCACCAGCATTCTCGGTTTTGGTATCGAACTCTTTTTGAAGAATGCCCGCTGCCTCGGTAAGTTTATTATACACATCGGACTTAATATATATCACTCTTCTATATACATTATTGATTCTATATATATATGCCTCGGCTGGTCCAACAACGTCGACATCCATTTCTTCACGAACTTTCTTTGCAAGTTCATCAGACAACTCTATAAGCGGCATTTCCTTTTCCGAAGATATGCATACACACATCAGCTCGTATACAGGTGGATAATGCAATAGTCTTCTATAAGACATCTCGTATTCATAGAAAGACTTGTAATCCTGTTTCGCCGCCGCTTCTATTGCATAATGCTCAGGTTGATAGGTCTGAATTACCACTTGTCCAGGTAGCTCATCTCTACCAGCACGTCCCGCCGCCTGTGTTAAGAGGTCAAATGTCCTCTCCGACGACTCATAATCTCCATCAAATAGGCTTAAATCCGCCAGGATATTTCCTACCACTGTTACTCTAGGGAAATCATGTCCTTTTACTATCATCTGAGTTCCTATCAGAAGGTCTGCCTCACCCTCTCTGAACTTCTTTATTATCTCGCCATGACTACCCTTTCTGGAAGTCGTATCCTTATCCATCCGAAGAGTTCTTATATCAGGAAAATATTTCTTCACCTGCTCCTCTAGACTCTCTGTTCCTATTCCATATCCACCAATCATGTTGGATTTACACTTAGGACAACTGCCAGGCATCATCATTTTGTAGCCACAATAATGACAAAGCATCTGACTTTTTCCATGCAAAGACAGTGACACATCGCAATTAGGGCATTTGATAACCTCTCCGCAGCTTCTGCAGGATACAAAGGAACTCACGCCTCTACGATTTATGAAGAGCATAGCCTGTTCATTTCTCTTAAATGCCGCATCCAGCTTCTCATAGAGCGACTTCGACAGAATGCCTCTATTGCCCTTTCTCAGCTCTTCTCTTAGGTCTACTACCTCAACATCAGGAACTGCAGAGCCCTTAACTCTTTCTGTCAGGCTATACAGCTTGTACTCGCCCTTCTCAGCCTTATAGTAGCTTCCTATACTTGGAGTAGCTGAACCTAGGACAACCTTAGCACCCTCTAGTCTACCTCTCTCGATTGCCACCTCTCTGGCGTGATACTTCGGTGTCTTCTCACTTTTATAGGAAGTATCGTGTTCCTCATCTATTATAATGAGACCAAGATTCTGAAATGGTGCAAATAGCGCCGATCTAGGTCCTATCATTATATGAGTTTCACCATCATGGGCTTTCATGAATTCACGGTATTTTTCGCCCTTGCTGAGCTGTGAATTCAGGATACATATACTATCCTGGAAATAGCTGCTGAATCTGGCTACTGTCTGATATGTAAGTGCTATTTCTGGAACAAGGACTATTACATCCTGTCCTCTCTTAATGACCTCTTCCGCCATTTTTATGTAAACTTCTGTCTTGCCGCTTCCTGTTATTCCATGCAGCAGATATGCCTCGGGAGTTTGCTCTGCTTCCTCAGATTTCGAAGCAGTCTCTTCAGCATTTTCACTTACAACATTTCTATTTAGTTCTTTTATGAAATCATCAACTATTTCCTGCTGCTGACTCTCGAGCTGTTCTATAGGCTGAAATTCAGGAATCTGTTCATGTATATCAATATCCGTCTTACGCTGTCTGACCTTTTCCTTAACCGGCATAACCGTCATAAGTGCACTTATCATCGTGCATCCATAGGTATCTCTCATCCACTGCGCCAGTTTGATCAGCCTACTCTCAACGCTCAGGGAATTCTTGGCAACTTCCTTTATGCTCTTTATCTTACTCTCATCGTAGTTTGCTTCATCCGCAAAGCCTATTACATATCCAGTACGAATTCTATTACCATTTCCAAATGGAACCTTAACTACTGAACCAATATTTATATCTCCCAACAATTCATCGGGTATTCTATATCTGAAAGGTCTGTCTACATTAGTCTGCGAAATATCTATTATTATATCCGCATATTTGACTGACATCTTCTTCCTCCAAAATCTCTCTTATCAAATCTCTTTCATCCATGTGGTGTTTCTGACCACGAATCTCCTGGTAATCCTCATGACCTTTACCAGCAAGTATAATAATGTCGCCCTCTTCAGCATGCATTATTGCATATCTGATAGCTTCCTTACGGTCAATTATATCTATATACTTTCCACCCGTCTTATCAATCGCTGACTTGATATCATCAAGTATAGCCTGTGGTTCCTCATTTCTAGGATTATCACTTGTAATTATTGAGAAGTCCGCAAGTCTACCTGAAACCTCTCCCATCTCATATCTTCTAGCCTTTGATCTATTTCCACCACATCCGAAAAGGGTAACTATTCTCTTAGGATTATATTCTTTTATCGCATTTAGCAGAGACTCCAGAGACATTCCGTTATGAGCATAATCGATCATCAGAGTAAAGCTGTCAGATATAGGAATCATCTCAACTCTACCTCTAACCTTTATCTTCTCAAGTATCTCTCTTATTTCGTCAAAGCTTACACCCAGGCAGTCAGCAACAACGATGGCAGCCAGCGAATTATATATACTGAAGTCGCCCGGAAGATCAACTCTAACATCTCCCTCAAGAGTTCCATCAAGAGTATATTCTATTCCAAGAATACCCTTTTCGCGGTAGAGCTTGTGTCCTCTAGCTATATAGTCTGCGTCCTCATTCTTGCCAAATGTAATCGGTTCGGCGGTACTGCCCTCCATCATATATTCACTCTGCTCATCATCTAGATTATAGATTCCAGTTTTGCAAAGTGAGAAGAGCTTCTTCTTGCACTCCCTGTAATTATCAAAATCTGTATGTTCATCTGGTCCTATATGGTCCGGAGAAAGATTTGTGAAGATACCAAAATCAAAGTCCACTCCTGCCACTCTATCCAGCATAAGTCCCTGAGAAGAAACCTCCATAACAACCGCCTCACAGCCATTTGTTACCATATCTCTCAACTTCTTATGAAGAACTATTGATTCAGGAGTTGTATTTGCTGCTGGTGTACTAGTTTTACCATCTAGGATTTCAATAGTACCTACAAGACCTGTACTAATTCCTGCCAGCTCCAGCATTTCCCTAACCATATAAGAAGTAGTCGTCTTACCCTTAGTTCCTGTTATACCTACAACACGAAGTTCCTTAGAA
>CAMKQB010000093.1 GCA_946414825.1 uncultured Lachnospiraceae bacterium | reverse complement strand
TCGCAAATATTTGAATAAATAAATATTGATAGATATGTAAATCCTACTTATGAAGAATTTAAGATCGGCTATTATGATAGATATTCAAATGAAGAGCTGGTTGAAAAAGCAAAGGAAATAACCGGAGGAACCGAGCTGTCCGACGAACTTAAAACAAGATACGGTCTTTCAGACGAGGACTAAAACAGGTATTATAATTCCAACAAATAAGCTGCCGTTTGTAAACGGCAGCTTACTTTTTTCTTACTCCTCTACTTCTTTATACAGCTGATCAAATAATCTTCCATTTATGATATAGATATCATGTGGATCATCCTCACGAACTGCTATATAGTCACCAGGATTTCCGGAATAATATTTCTCCATATCCCACATGGTGAATAGCTTCACACAGTGATCCAGCGGCTTTGCATATATTCTGGACCTGCCTGTACTGATAACTCCCTTTGCATATTCTAGAACACTCTTCGTATCACCTGTAAAAATATCCTTGATGCTAGGCTCATATTCAAAGGTTCTGTCATACGGCTTATCCGCAGGCTTATAACTGTTTTCCAGTTTTTCCTTTGTAATAGGATAAACCTCCCCCTCTATACCGATCATCAGATATTTATCCTCATCCAGTCGGATATTAACATCACCCTCGAGAGTACGTATCTCAACCATGGTATTAAGTGGGAATACATCCGTAAGCTTCACATATCCCAGCATCTGTGGCTGCTTATCGTACTTCTTCATCTGGGAAGTATCAAGAACCGTGTCCTTAGCATAGATGATTTCATACATATCAAAGTATTCATCGATTCTTGATGTGAAGAGCTCTGCAGCTTTCTCTATAGGATCATCTCCCGGCTTCTCGATCAGCTTCTCCGGCATCAGATTACCGCCCGCCTTGGTGATATGACCACCACCGCCGCCATAGCCCTTAGCTACAAATGCAGCCAGCTCATTTGCATGAACCTCCTTCACACAGCTTCTGACGGAATATTTAACCTCGAGATCACTGACATAATATGCCAGACATACATTTACTCCGATAGTCTCCATTACGAAGTCACTGATAACACCCAGGATATTAGGATCACATTTATCCGCATGAATTATCAGATATTTGTTCGCCGGATAGTATTCATAGTCAAGGATAGCCTTACCTGTAATCTTAAGCTCATCAAGAGATATATTCGAGGTCGCCATTTCTTTAACTATACTACTGATTATCTGCAGGTTGTCACGCATATCTTTATCCAGAGGATGTGACACCTCTGACATTCTATTTGTATCTGTATATAGTCCGTAATACAGTGCTGTGGAAAGCAGCATATTCTCAGTAACGTCAAGTCCCTCGCTTCTTATCATATCCCAAATGATAGTGGCACAGCTTCCGATATTACTTCTTACCTCTGACAGCTCCGGAAGAGAAACCGTTACCTGATGATGATCTATAATAGCAATATTTTGAGCTCTGGTTGGAGTTACATTTGTATTGCCATATTGGCAGTCCACGGTAACCAGAAGCTCTGGATTATCATCGAAGTCTGGCTCGTAGGTTACCGGTATATCCAGCTCATCCAGCATGATAAGAAGATTGCTCTTCTGTATCTTATTCTTTCCGCGATATATGAATCTGGGAGTCTTCCCCTTCTTACATAGATACCAGGAAAGTGCATATCCAGAGGACAGTGCATCCGCGTCTGGATTGTCGTGACATTGTATAACGATATCATCATATTTCAGTAATTCGCTAAGCTTCATGGGTTCCCTCCTCTATTTCCAAAAGTCAAGTTCATCTTCGTTCAGTCCTATATCTGTCGCCTTAAATACCGGTGATTTGCCTTCTTTTTTCTGTTTCTCATAATCCTTTAGCGTATCAATAGCTATCTTACCCAGGAGCATACATGAAGGCAGATTGATAAGCGTCATTCCTCCCATCGTAATATCTGCCGCAGCCCACGCTGTGTTCATAGGAATCAGCGCTCCCAGCAAAACCACAACTGCACAGCCCAGATGGAAGCATCTCATAAACAGCCTGGAAGGCTCCTTCTTATGATTCAGGAATATAAGAGCATTATCTACATAGTATAGATTACCTAAAAGCGTTGTAAATGCAAACAGCACCATTGCTACCGTGATAAATGTCGGACCAACCTTTCCGAAAACTGTTGATATAGCATTCTGAACATAGGGTGCTCCTGACACAGCCTCTGTTCTATCCACTCCACTGGCCAGGCACATAAGTGCTGTCGCTGTACATAGAAGAAGTGTATCTATATAAACTGAAAGAGTCTGAACAAGTCCCTGCTTAGCCGGATGGCTTACCTTTGCGGAGGCAGAAGCATTTGGCGCAGAACCTACGCCAGCCTCATTCGAATAAAGACCTCTCTTGATACCATATATCATACAAGAGCCTGCTACTCCGCCGAGTATTGATTTGAAATCAAAGGCATCCTTAAAAATAAGTACAAACATTGATGGGATATTCCTTATATGAACCAGGATAACTATCAGTGAAATGATCACATAAGCAACACCCATAATTGGAACAATAACGCTTGTCAGCTTTACTATTCTCTTGCCACCTCCCAGCAGACAGTAGCCTGTCAGGATTGCAAGGATTCCTCCAACAATAAGTGGTGTCCACTTTGCATCATAGAAGGAATAGGTTTCAAACGTAGACTGAAGATTATAGGAACACAGCAGATTAAATCCAACTGCATAGGTAGCTATCAGAAATACACAGAATAAGCCTGCAAGAAAAGGAGCATGCAGTGCCCTCTCTATATAGTAGGCAGGACCACCATAGCATTCCCCCTCAGAATTCTTACGTTTATAGATCTGTGCCAGCGTACTTTCTACAAATGCAGAGGAAGCACCAATGATACACATTATCCACATCCAGAAGCACGCCCCCGGACCCCCGAGACAAATAGCCGTCGAAACACCTACGATATTTCCTGTACCAACACGTGACGCAGTGGATACAAGCATAGCCTGAAGAGAAGAAACATTTTTCTTATCCTCAGGTGGTTCTTTAAGCAATCTGATGGCTTCCGGGAAAAGCCTTATCTGAACTCCCTTTGTAAGAACTGTGAAATAAATTCCGGCGAGCGACATTACTATTATAAGAATTGGATAGTACATAATACTATCAATGCTATCTAAGATTTCTGTAATCATACCTTCTCTCCATTTTCTTTTTGCAACCCAAGCTTTATTGTAACATATTTCCGCTATTTATAATAGCAAAAAAGCCCCTTATATAATTGTTTGAGTAACTAAATGATGATATTCTTTACATGTACCATGTTAATTAAATCCATACATCTGAAAATGGATTTATTGCATTTCGAGAAAAGGAGTTTTTATGCAGTACAGAAATGATAAAAATGGTAACAAATTGTCGATCCTTGGATTTGGATGTATGCGCTTTACAAAAAAAGGTAACTCCATTGATATCGACAAGGCTGAGAAAGAGATAATGGCTGCCTATAAGGCAGGAGTTAACTACTTTGATACAGCATATATATATCCCGGAAGTGAGGCTGCTCTCGGCGAGATCCTCGAGAGAAAT
>CAMKQB010000092.1 GCA_946414825.1 uncultured Lachnospiraceae bacterium | reverse complement strand
ATCGTGGTACTCTTACAGAACCGGGTAAGGATAGCCCATACAGAGAAAGAACTGTTGAAGAAAATCTTCAACTCTTTGAAGAGATGAAGGAAGGTAAATATGAGGATGGAAGCAAGGTTCTTAGAGCCAAGATAGATATGTCTTCGCCTAATATTAATATGAGAGATCCTGTTATTTACCGTATAGCCAGAATGACTCATCATAATACAGGTGATAAGTGGCTTATCTACCCAATGTATGATTTTGCTCATCCTATTGAGGATGCTATTGAGGGGGTTACTCATTCAATCTGTACACTTGAATTCGAGGATCACAGACCTCTTTATAATTGGGTTGTTGAAGAGCTTGAATATGAGCATCCACCAAAGCAGATTGAGTTCTCTAAGCTTTATCTTACAAATGTTGTTACAGGTAAGAGATATATCAAGAAGCTTGTTGAGGATGGAGTAGTTGATGGCTGGGATGATCCAAGACTTGTTTCACTTGCAGCGCTTCGTCGTCGTGGATTTACGCCTTCTTCACTTAAAACATTCATGGAACTTGCTGGTGTATCTAAGTCTCAGAGCTCCTGTGATTATGCTATGCTTGAGTATTGCATAAGAGAGGATCTGAAGCCTAAGGCTCCTAGATATATGGGGGTACTTCGTCCACTTAAGCTTGTAATTGATAATTATCCGGCTGGTGAGACAGAGTATTTTGATATAGAGAATAATCAGGATAATGAAGAAGCAGGAACACGTAAGGTCAGCTTCTCTAAAGAGCTTTGCATAGAGCAGGAGGACTTCATGGAGGAGCCTCCAAGAAAGTATTTCCGTCTATTTCCTGGAAATGAAGTTAGACTTAAGGGTGCTTACTTCGTTAAATGTGTTGGCTTTGATAAGGATGAGAATGGAAATGTAACTGTAGTGCATGCTACATATGATCCTGAAACACGCTCAGGTAGTGGCTTTGAAGGCCGTAAGGTAAAGGGAACTATTCATTGGGTAAATGCAGCTGATGCTGTAGATGCTGAGGTTAGACTATATGAGAACCTTATAGATGAAGAGAAGGGTAAGCTTAATGATGATGGTACTCTTAACTTTAATCCTAATTCATTAGAGGTTCTTGACGCTAAGCTTGAAGCTGCTTCCGGTGATCTTAAACCGGGTGAACATGTTCAGTTCATAAGAAATGGATATTTTGCTGTAGATACTCATGATACTACAGAGAATCATATGGTATTCAATCGAGTAGTTGGACTTAAGAGCTCATACAAGCCAGAAAATAAATAATATTCATATAAATCACTAAAAAGGACGGCATTAATGAATAGAAATTTTGTACTTGAAAACGTCAAAGATTTTCATTTGAAGGATGTTCTCGAATGTGGGCAGTGTTTTCACTTTCAAAGAACTGATTCAGGACTTAATCAAAATGAATATGAATATGACATTGTATTCAGAGACAGAGTGCTTCATATAAAAGAAGAACCGGATACTTCTGGAGTCAGACTGATTTTTGAAAATACTGAAGAGTGGGAATATCAGACCATCTGGAGAGAATACTTTGATCTGGATAGAGACTATAGTGAAATCAAAAATAAAATAATAGCTGCAGATCCTAGACTTGAAGAAATAATAGAAGAACACAACGGTATCAGAATACTAAACCAGGACTTCTTTGAAACTCTTATATCCTTTATTATTTCTCAAAACAAACAGATACCTCAGATTAAACAGGTGGTAAATAATTTATCATCTGAGATCGGTACTAAGTTTGATGTTACTATGATTAATAGATTTGGTACTGAATTTGATGCTTTCTTCCCTACTGTGGATCAGTTATATTCTGCTACTGAGGACGAGATCAGACTTTCAAAATGTGGCTTTAGAGCACCTTATATAGTTGATGCTACTAAGAAGGTTAAGGAAGGTCAAATTACAGAGGATGAGCTTCTTAGGCTTGACAGTAATGAAGCCAGACAGCTTCTTATGACCATACATGGTGTAGGTGAAAAGGTTGCTAATTGTGTACTTTTATTCGGCTTAGGTCGTACGGACGTCTTCCCGGTTGATGTATGGATGAAGAGAGTCTGCGAATATCTGTATTTCGGTGAAGATACACCAAAGAGTGAGATAGAGCATTTTGCCATGGATAAGTTTGGTGATGTAGCCGGATACGCACAACAATATCTGTTTATTTATGGACAGGAACATAAGATAAGATAATGATTTATTCAACCTCTATTTTTTTAAAATAGGGGTTGATTTTTATTTATAATGTAGTACAATATACTTTGTGTTAGCACTCTGGTGTTGTGAGTGCTAAATCCAAATTAATGTTTATACATAGTTACGAAGGAGGAATGCAAAATGAACATTAAACCATTAGGTGACAGAGTAGTTCTGAAGGCTGCAGAGAAGGAAGAGACTACAGCATCCGGAATAATCCTTACAGGAAATGCTCAGGAGAAGCCACAGTATTCTGAGGTAGTTGCAGTAGGACCTGGAAAGGTTGATGATAACGGTAAAACAATTCCTATGAATGTGTCTGTTGGACAGAAGGTTATATTCCAGCAGTATGCTGGTTCAACAGTTAAGGTTGGAGAAGAGGAATACACAATAGTATCTCAGGACAGCATTCTTGCAATAGTTGAGTAATATAATGTTATTCTAAACTAAAAAAAGAAACTAATTTTTAATAGAGGTGAATGTAAAATGGCAAAGGAAATAAAGTACGGTGCTGAAGCTAGAAAGGCACTTGAATCAGGAGTAAATCAGCTGGCTGATACAGTCAGAGTAACACTTGGACCAAAGGGACGTAATGTAGTTCTTGCTAAGTCTTATGGTTCACCACTCATCACAAATGATGGTGTAACAATCGCTAAGGAGATAGAGCTTGAGGACGCATTCGAGAATATGGGTGCTGCAGTAGTTAAGGAAGTAGCTACTAAGACAAATGATGTAGCAGGTGATGGTACTACAACAGCTACAGTTCTTGCTCAGGCTATGATAAATGAAGGAATGAAGAACCTTGCTGCAGGAGCTAATCCAATTGTTCTTCGTAAGGGTATGAAGAAGGCTTCTGAGAAGGCAGTTGAAGCAATTATCGGTATGAGCCAGCCAGTTAATGGTAAGGATCAGATAGCTAAGGTTGCTGCTATATCAGCTGGAGATGAAGAAGTTGGTGAGCTTGTAGCTGATGCTATGGATAAGGTTTCAAAGGATGGAGTTATAACTGTTGAAGAGTCTAAGACTATGAAGACAGAGCTTGACCTTGTAGAAGGTATGGAATTCGACAGAGGATATGTATCAGCTTACATGTCAACAGATATGGAGAAGATGGTAGCTGAAATGGAGAATCCATATATCCTAATTACAGATAAGAAGATTTCAAATATTCAGGATATTCTTCCACTTCTTGAAGAGATAGTTAAGACTGGTGCTCAGCTTCTTATTATCGCTGAGGATGTTGAGGGTGAGGCTCTTACAACTCTTATCGTAAATAAGCTTCGTGGTACATTTAACGTAGTTGCTGTTAAGGCTCCTGGATATGGTGATCGTCGTAAGGATATGCTTCAGGATATAGCTATTCTTACAGGTGGTACAGTAATCAGCTCTGATCTTGGTTATGAGCTTAAGGATACAACTATTGATCAGTTAGGTAAGGCTAAGAGCGTTAAGGTTACTAAGGAGAATACAACTATCGTTGATGGTCTTGGTGATAAGGCTGCTCTTGAAGAGAGAATTAACCTGATCAAAACTCAGATAGGTGAGACTAAATCAGACTTCGATAAGGAGAAGCTTCAGGAAAGACTTGCTAAGCTTTCTGGTGGTGTTGCAGTTGTCAGAGTTGGTGCTGCTACAGAGACAGAGATGAAGGAAGCTAAGCTTCGTCTTGAGGATGCTCTTAATGCTACTCGTGCTGCAGTTGAAGAAGGAATTATTTCCGGTGGTGGTGCTGCTTATGCTCACGCTATTAAAGAAGTTGATGCTCTTGCTGATACGCTTGAAGGCGATGAGAAGACAGGTGCTAAGATCATAGCTAAGGCTATGGAAGCTCCTCTGTATCACATCGTTGAGAATGCTGGTCTTGAGGGTGCTGTAATAGTTAATAAGGTTAAGGAATCAGATGACAAGACTGGTTTCGATGCTTATAAAGAAGAGTTTGTAAATATGGTTGAAGCAGGTATCATTGATCCTGTTAAGGTTACAAGAAGTGCTCTTCAGAATGCAACATCTATTGCCAGCACACTCCTTACAACAGAGTCAGTTGTTGCTGACATCAAGGAGGATACTCCTGCTATGCCAGCTGCTCCAGGCGGAATGGGTGGAATGTACTAGAAAAGGGTATCATCCATAAATTGATATGATATAAAAACAGTCACAATCGAGACTAATCTCGAAATTGTGGCTGTTTTTTTATATCTCAAATATATAGTTTTTTTTATATAGTTTTTTATTTTGTTGCGCTATTGTTGCTCTTTTTTTGTTACAATCATATAGAAAGTTTAAACTTTAACTATTCAGGAGGGGGT
>CAMKQB010000091.1 GCA_946414825.1 uncultured Lachnospiraceae bacterium | reverse complement strand
GTGGCTGTCCGCCGAAGTCTGGCTGCATAGGCTGTGGCTGTCCGCCAAAGTCTGGTTGCATAGGCTGCTGTGGCTGTCCATACATTAAGTTTGGATCAGGTCCCATTGGATTCATATTATTTCCGTCCATAATATACTCCCCTCTTATATTATTTGGGTTTGAATCTATTCAAACCGTCCTCTACTTCATAGACCATTCACTAATTCTTTAAACAGTCCATACAAAATTTATTATAACAGTAATATGTAAAAAAGGGAATACCAAATATTTCCATTGGTATCCCCTCAAAGGCTTATTTTATTAGATTTTCATCCTTTCAGTCACGGAGTTTAGTAGTCTATCTCCTTCAAATATCTACTAAGTGCATCCTGCCATGTAGGAAGTGGTGTAAAGCCTGCTTCAACAAGCTTAGACTTATCAAGTCTGGAGTTGAAAGGTCTTGCAGCTTTCGATATTCCATATTCAGCTGTAGTTACAGGAACAACCTCTGTAGTAAGTCCAGCCTGCTTATATATCTCGCATGTAAAATCATACCATGATATATAACCGCCTTCGTTGGTAGCATGATAATAACCATACTTATCTGTCTCGGCCATATCAACCAGAAGTCTGGCTAAGTCATAGGTGTAGGTTGGTGTTCCAATCTGATCACTAACTACTGTTACCCTATCATGAGTCTTCGCTACATTCAGCATAGTCTTGATGAAGTTCTTACCATTAGTTCCAAACACCCATGCAATTCTGACTATAAAGTATTTATCTAAAGTATTTGCAACCGCAAGCTCGCCGTCCAACTTCGTCTGTCCATAGACACAGAGTGGTGCATAGTCCTTACAATCAGGCTCCCAAGGCTTCTCTCCCTGACCATCAAATACATAGTCGGTTGATATATATATCATCTTGGAATCCAGTTCCTTACATGCCTCAGCTATATTCTTGGTTCCGTCCACATTTATAGCACGAACCTTATCTCTATTCTCCTCATCCTCGGCGGCATCTACTGCTGTCCATGCCGCACAGTGAATAACCACATCCGGCTGAACCACTCTAAGAACTCGCTTAACTGCCTCGGCATCCGTTATATCCAGTTTAATATATGGAAGCTTTGTAACTGCTGTTCCATCATCTATTCCGCTGTATGCAGGCTGAATGTCGCTTCCCACTCCATCATAGCCTCTTGCTGCCAGATTATTCATGACATCATGACCGAGCTGACCGCATACACCTGTCACAAAAAATTTCATATCCGTTTTTCCTTTCTATACGTTCGTACCTAGCCAGGTACTCACTTACTAAACGTTAATTTCAGCTGTAAGACCAAGTTCTGATGCATTTGCATCAAGAACAGGCTGGATCACTTCATTTATATATTCTTCTGTCTGCTGAGGTGCGCGACCTACATAGAGTGATGGTTCCATCAGTGCCTTTAGTTCATCCAGGGTTTTTCCGAAGGCTGGGTCTGCTGCTATAAGTTCTAGAAGGTTGTTTTCTTTACCCTCCTTCTTAACATTTGCACCGGCCTCCATGGAATACTGACGAATCTTCTCATGAAGCTCCTGTCTATCTCCACCTGCCTTAGTTGCATCCATCATTATATTCTCTGTAGCCATAAATGGAATCTCTTCCATGAACTTCTTCTCGATAACCTTATCATACACTACAAGACCGTCTACTACATTGAGACAGAGATCAAGGATTCCGTCTACAGCAAGAAATGCTTCCGGAACTGAAATCCTCTTATTAGCGGAGTCATCAAGTGTTCTCTCAAACCACTGTGTTGATGCAACGATTGCAGGGTTCAGTGCATCGCAGATTACGTAATTAGCAAGTGAAGCGATTCTCTCACTTCTCATAGGATTTCTCTTATATGCCATAGCTGATGAGCCGATCTGATTCTTTTCAAATGGTTCCTCAATCTGCTTCAGATGCTGAAGAAGACGGATATCATTTGAGAACTTATGAGCTGACTGAGCAATTCCTGAAAGAACATTTAACACACGTGAATCAACCTTACGTGAATATGTCTGTCCCGATACTGGGTATACATCCTCGAAGCCCATCTTCTCAGCTATCATCTTGTCTAATCTTTTAACCTTATCATGGTCTCCGTTAAAGAGTTCAAGGAAGGAAGCCTGTGTTCCTGTTGTACCCTTTGAACCAAGGAGTTTCTGCTGAGATATCATATAGTCGATATCCTGAAGATCCATAAAGAATTCATTCATCCAAAGAGTTGCCCTCTTACCAACTGTAGTTGGCTGTGCCGGCTGGAAGTGAGTAAATGCAATAGTAGGAAGATCCTTATACTGCATAGCAAACTTTGACAGTTCATTAAGAACATTAAGAAGCTTTTTACGAACAAGCTTTAAGCCCTCTGTCATGATGATAACATCTGTATTATCACCAACGTAGCAGCTTGTTGCTCCAAGGTGGATAATACCTGCAGCCTTAGGACATGAAGCACCGTATGTATGTACATGTGCCATAACGTCGTGGCGAACCTTAGCCTCTTCTTCCTTTGCCATATCATAATCTATATTTTCAGCATTTGCCTTTAACTCATCTATCATTTCCTGAGTGATACGAGGCTGTCCATCTTCTCCAAGAAGATTCAGCTCCATCTCTGTTTCAGCAAGTGCTATCCAAAGCTTTCTCCAAGTCTTGAACTTCTTGTCTGGAGAGAAGATATACTGCATCTCCTTACTTGCATATCTTTGTGATAAAGGACTCTCATACTTATCGTGACTCATAACATTTTCCTCTTTTCATATTATTCATAATAAAAGCACCGCCCATATTTTAACACTAAAACATGGACAGTGCTATATTTATTTACTCGGGGTTCAAAGTAAGTGTATTGAAATCATATACTTTAGTTTTAGTATAATCTCGTTCCAAACGATATACAGGCTCTCCATCAGACGCTGTAGCATATGACGACTTACTAGAGTAATACCAAATCTCCACTGTTTCTGGCGCATCATTTTCTTTATTAGGTTCCACTTTAAGCATTATCATTTCATCCATCTTCCTATTATAGATTTCAAAACTATCAAAGAATGGATGATCCCTCAAATATTTTAAAGAGGACTTTTGTACTGTGATTTTATCTGTATCAAGAATATACTTACAGCCTGAACCATGAAACCTGCCACACCTTTTACTTTCCGTCTCTAAATAATCCTCTAAATCATCTTCAGTTAAATCGTATGGTAAATATTTAAAAAAGCTATCTTCGTCTGACACCTCGAAATTTCCATCACCTTTTTTATCAGCATACTTCTTATATTCTACGTAAAACGTAACATCATAAGAATCCTCTGAATCTTTAATTTTATAATTTTTCAGACCAAACCCTTCTGCGTACATCTCAGCAACCGCCTCGGATGCGGTATGGTACATTTCGTCCGTATACATGTCCTTACTTCCACGAACAAACATGAAGTTCTTAACTTCCCCATCCAGTTCATACTTACCGTAAACTATATCATCCAGACCAAATGAATCATAAAATATGCTTATAGAACCTTTATCAAGTCTCGCGTCCGGAATATTTTTCTCCAGCCATCTAGTTACTTCAGCCTTACCATCTTTTTCGAACTTAGCTATATCCTCATCCGTATACCACTTAGGCATACAGGCAGTTAGGCTAAGCAGCATTGCAACGATGAGTAAAGCCGAAATAAGCCCTCTTTTAAAAACAAATTGTTTTCCCTCTTTAATCATAATACCTTTTAACCCTTAATTACTTTTATAACCTTTAAATGCTTTTATAAATCTTTATAACTATTGATTATGAAAACGCGAGGCATATAACTCACCTCGCGCTTTTCCTTGTTAACTTATAATCTTACATCTGCGAATTAAATAGACTCTTAATTTTATATACGATATCCTCGCTATCGGCGTTGATGGTTGCAGCTTCATTTACTTCTGAGAGTTCTCTCATGGCATCTGTATCTGCCTCTGAAGTGTAGCTAATAGTATAGACAGGAATCTGAGATTCCTTAAGTGCAGGCTTGATAGTATCCAGCTCGTATCCAACATTCTGATAACCGTCACTGAGGAGGAATATCATTGCCTTTGCATCCGGATGATTCTTCTTCTCCTTCTCGATCATATCCATCGCAACCACTACTGCATCATAGCTGGCTGTTGAACCGTTAGCAGTAAGGCTATTGATTCCGCCCTGGAAGTAAGCCTTCTGATTCATATCAAACTGAGCGATAGGAACTTCTATAGCCACGTCATCACTATAGCTTACAAGTCCTACGTAGTTATTCTCATTTATATACTGCATACCGTTTGACAGAGATTCCTTCAGCTGAATGATAGGATCTCCATACATGCTTCCGCTGCAGTCTGCAACGAAAACAGCGATTATATCCTTACCATTATCCTTATTTACCTTATAGCTGCTAAGAGCCTCTGAGACCTGAGCACCTGTAAATACAAGATCTGACTTATAATCATCATTTGCATTAAAGCCCTTATTTGTAGCTATCTTCTGCATCTCATCACTTAGGCAATAATCCATAACCATGTCTATAGCTTCCAGCTCTTCAGGTGTTTTACTGTCCTTGTCGCATAGGTAAGCAGGATTATCATGTCTTATGCCGAAAGGTATAAAGTCATATATACTCTTTAAATTTTCATCATTTATATATGTCTGATACTCTGTAAGAATGGCGTCCAGCTTTCCATTTGAAGCACTGTCTCTCATCTGCTGAGTAGTATATGCAACATATGGTATATTCTGATTAAACCTGGTGAAGTTCTCCTCGCCGTCCTGCATCAAAGTAACCAGCAGATTAAGTCCTGTGGCACTGGTCTGAGGATTTGTGTATCCCATATTCAGCTGGCCATTTTGAAC
>CAMKQB010000090.1 GCA_946414825.1 uncultured Lachnospiraceae bacterium | reverse complement strand
GATAGACGTTCCTGTAAATGAAACACTCATCGTCGAGCTGTATTCTAAGTAAGATTTAGTTGATCTATTTATTACAGCATATATATATTTGGAGGTTATGAATGTTCGAATTTGAAAAGCCAAGAATAGTAATAGATGAAATGTCTGAAGATGGTAAGTATGGAAGATTCGTCATTGAGCCACTTGAGAGAGGTTATGGTACAACTCTCGGTAACTCACTTCGTCGTGTAATGCTTTCTTCACTTCCAGGAACAGCAGTATCATTCATCAAGATCAAAGGCGTACTTCATGAGTTCAGTTCAATCCCAGGTGTAAAAGAGGATGTTACTGAAATAGTAATGAATATCAAAGAGCTTTGTATCAAGAATAACTCATCAAGCGATGAGCCAAAGATCGGATACATTGAGGCTTCTGGAGATAAGGTTGTTACAGCTGCAGATATTCATGTAGATGGAGACCTTGAAATACTTAATCCAGATCTTGTTATTGCTAACCTCAACGGTCCAGATGCCAGACTTGAGATGGAACTTACCATCACAAACGGTAGAGGATATGTTAGCGCAGACAAGAACAAGGAAAATGAGACATCTATCGATGTTATCGCTGTAGATTCTATCTACACACCTGTAGAGAGAGTAAATCTTACAGTAGAGAATACACGTGTAGGTCAGATAACTGATTATGATAAGCTGACACTTGATGTATTTACAAATGGAACTCTTGCTCCAGATGATGCAGTTAGCTATGCTGCTAAGGTTCTTAGCGAGCATCTTAGCCTGTTCATCAACCTTTCTGATAATGTTAAGGATAAGACAATTATCACAGAGAAGCAGACAGAGGTTCCTGAGTCAACAGCTAAGGATATGAGCATTGATGAGCTTGAGCTCAGTGTTCGTTCTTATAACTGCCTTAAGAGAGCTAATATCAATACAGTTAAGGAGCTCTGCAGCAAGACTCCTGATGAGATGATGAAGGTTCGTAACCTTGGTCGTAAGTCTCTTGAAGAAGTATTGGCTAAACTTAAGGAACTTGGACTTTCTCTTAACGAGGGAGAGTAATGCATTTACCACTTAAGCCGAAGTCGTTAATTATTAGCGGAAATAGTAAGCAAAGTGAAGACCACGGCTAGACCGTAGGTAAGGAGGAATTTATAAAATGGCACAGTATAGAAAATTAGGTAAGAAGGCAGACCAGAGAAAGGCACTTCTTAGAAGCCAGGTAACACAGCTTATCTTTCATGGTAAGATAAAGACTACAGAAGCAAGAGCTAAGGAAGTTAGAAAAATAGCTGAGCACCTTATCACACTTGCTATTAGAGAGAAGGACAATTACGAGGAGATCACAGTTACTGCTAAGGAAGCTCGTAAGGACAAGGATGGAAAGAGAGTTAAGGAAGTTGTAGACGGTAAGAAGGTTACAGTTTATGACGAAGTTGAGAAGACAGTTAAGAAGGATAATCCTTCAAGACTTCATGCTCGTAGAGAGATGCTTAAGGTTCTCTATCCTGTATCTGAGATTCCTGAGAGTGCTGAAGGTAAGAAGAAGGCTGCTCGTAAGGTTGACCTTACAGAGAAGCTCTTTGATGAGTATGCTGTAAAGTATGCTGATCGTAAGGGTGGATACACTAGAATAGTAAAGATCGCACAGCGTAAGGGCGATGGCGCTCTTGAAGTAATACTTGAGCTTGTATAATTTTTGATTTGATGATGGCATCTGCTCTTATGCAGATGCCATTTTTTTTCTAAGATACTAAGTAAAATAAATCTTATTCAGAGGAAAGATATGATTCCATACATAAAACTTAATCAACTGAATATGGAATATATACCGGACAGTAGTATCAGCCTGAATATTGAGAAGGGCGAAATCATAGGTATAACTGGAGACAGTGGCAGTGGTAAGTCAACGCTTGCAAAATTTCTCACGGGTATCCTACGTCCAGATGCAATAGGCAAGGTTATTATAGATGGAATGGATCCTTTCTCTGAGCTTGATATACAGAAGATTAGAAGACAGGTCGGAATGACATTTCAAGACCCTGCTACAGGACGTGTATTTGAGATGGTGGGAAGAGATACTGTCTTTGGTGCCCAAAATCAGGGAATGAAGAAGGAAAAGATAAATAAAAGAGCTTCATACCTTTTTAAGCATTTGGACTTATATAAGAAGCAGTCTAGACTATATAGTTCCCTTAGTGGTTCTGAGGTACAGAGAGCTTCCATTGCTGCGGCACTTATGATGAAGCAGGACATTTTGGTTTTTGATGAACCCTTCAGTATGCAGAAAACTGATGATAAGATAAAATACGTAAACATGCTTATCTCAGGGGCAAGAAAAAGAGGTCAGACCGTTATAATCTTTACAAAGATGCGTGATGTGCTGAAGAAGGTTGACCGAGCGTATGAAATAGTAAATGGACAGATCTACGAAATAGATGTTGATGGTATGCCACTGGATGCAGGCGATACACGGGGCATACAGGTAGGAAGTAGAGCTGAGTATATAGATTTTAATCGAAAGATTCAGGTGGAGAAGTACATCTCCGGGGGCAGTTCAAAAACGGAAAACGGCATTAGCTTACATAATGTTTCTTTCGGCTATGGAAATAGTTTGATAATAGATACTGTAAATGAAAGATACGAGGCAGGGTCAGCTTATAGAATAATGGGTGCACCAGGCTGCGGTAAGACCACATTCTTGCAGCTTATTGGTGGACTCCTTAAACCATACGAGGGCGAAATCTTCGTAGGTGAAACAAGTAAGCTGGGATATGTGTTCCAGTATCCAGAGGACGGCTTCGTAGAGAATACTGTTCTGGATGATGTAATGTTTGGACCGATGAGTGAGGGTATCTCAAAAAGAGAAGCCAGGGAAATGTCTCAGTCGGTACTAAGATTCGTAGGGGTAAAGGAAAATCTGTGGGGACGTTCACCACTGAGCTTATCCTTTGGTGAGCAGAGGCTTGTTGCGATTGCGGGAGCTCTGGCTCTTAATCCGGATTTCCTACTAATCGATGAGCCTTATGTGGGACTCGACTATAAGACAAAGAAGCATATAGAGAATATAATCAGAGGACTTTGCAGGGAAGGAAAATGCATAATAACAGTAGAAGGATAAGTCGACTCAAGACTTACGATCCAAGAATAAAACTTTATATATTGCTTATCTATCTAATCCTAACCCTCGCAACGTGGGATGTGATTGGAATGACTCTGTTTGTTTTGACGGGGGCATTGCTCATCTTCCTTTGTAGAGAGGAACTGCAGAAGGTTATCAGTAATGCGAAGGGGCAGATGATAATTCTGCTGGTGATTGGTATAGTATGTATGATTTTTCTGCCGATTAAGATAGGCTTCTACATAGCAGTGAAGCTGGAAATGCTTACAGTGGTTTCTCTTCTGATTGTTACTAGTATGAAGCAGTCGGACATACTTTACGGATTGACACAAGGCTTCAGACTCAGGGGCGGAACTGCAAGGATGCTGATGCTTATCCTTGATTTCATTCCTAAGATATATAGAGAGAAGAAGAGAGGTAGGATGGCACAGCGCGCGAGAGGAGTGGATCCTTTCAGCGGCAAGATATTTGAGAAGCTTCGTAAAGAAATGCTTCTGGCAATACCTGATATCAAGTATGCTTACGCCAGATCAAAGAGACAGTACGAGGCGATGGATAAGAGACAGTTTATATCATCAGTTAAGAGAAATGGAAGGAAAGCCTAATGCAAAAGGTAATGCTCCGGGTGTCATATGACGGAACTGAATATAGTGGATGGCAATTGCAGCCCAATGCTACAACTGTGGAGGGCGTTCTGAATGCAGCCGTCAGTGATCTGACGGGCGAGGACATTCAGGTGATAGGTGCCAGCAGGACAGACGCGGGCGTTCATTCTCTTGGAAATGTTTGTATATTTGATACAGAGAGTCCTATTCCTGCGGAGAAGATATCCTATGCGCTTAATACAAGACTTCCTGAGAATGTCAGAGTTATCGAGTCGAGAGCGGTTGCGGCGGATTTCCATCCAAGGCATGTGGATTCCGTGAAGACTTATGAATATAAGATATGGAATGATACATTTCCAAATCCCATTCTTGGAAGGTTTAGTCATTTCTCATATAGGAATATAGATGTTGAGAAAATGAGGGAGGCGGCAAAGGCTCTTGTGGGAGAACATGATTTTGGAGCTTTTGTGAGCTCTGGTTCTCAGGCAGAGACGACGGTCCGGACAATATACAGTGTGGATATTCTAGTGGACAAGATGCCAGAATATGCAGCGCCTGGTGGAGAAGAGAACTATGGTAGGATGATCAGAATCAGAGTCAGTGGTTCGGGCTTCCTATACAACATGGTAAGAATAATTGCGGGTACACTTCTTGAGATTGGTACGGGTCTGAGAGAAGTTGAATCAGTAAGTAAAGCGCTTGAAACCTGTGACAGATCTGATGCTGGACCAACAGCGCCAGCCTGCGGTCTTACTATGATTGGCATTAAATATATGGATTAAAATTGACATAAATGTCATAATAATTTATTTTCGTGACAAAATGGCTGAAAAATCGCTAGAATAGTACGAAATTTGTTGACATTAGTAGTTGAATCAAGTAAAATGTTTTCCTGTGGCTAGAAAAGTCACAGGCGAATATTATATATGGAGTCGAAAACGGTGAACCATGTGGAGCACCTGAGTAGGCTACTCTGTCACAAATGTGGCAGACGAGTTTGGTGGTCGCGAGGCTGCCTAAAAGAAGGAGGAACAAAAAGATGAAGAGCTATATGGCTAGCGCATCTACCATTGAAAGAAAATGGTACGTAGTTGATGCTGAAGGACAGACACTTGGACGTCTTGCATCAGAAGTTGCAAAGGTGTTAAGAGGAA
>CAMKQB010000089.1 GCA_946414825.1 uncultured Lachnospiraceae bacterium | reverse complement strand
CTTACAGCAGAGGATGAAGAGGGAAATGTTATAGGACATTTTATTATAAGATACCCAAGAGAAGATGATGACAGCAGTGTTAGATTCGGATTTGTAATAGTTGATCCAAAGCTTCGTGGAAAAGGCTATGGAAAAGAGATGCTCCTTCTGGGAGTAGAGTACGTAAAAGAAAACTTAAGTGCCAAAAGGATTGATCTTGGAGTATTCGAGAATAATGAAAGTGCAAAGCACTGCTACGAAGCAGTAGGCTTCAAGGAATATAGTATAAGAGACTGCGAACTGCCAATCGGCAACTGGAAATGTATAGATATGGAGATGTATGTAAATGAATAAAGATTTTGATATAAGGCTGATTACTATAGAGGACTATGACGAGATAATTCCTCAGGACTAATCTTAACTACCGAAATAAAAGCCTGAATGATGAGATTCCGGCGGGAGACTGAGGTGGATAAGGCGTATCCGCTGGAAGCGCAAGAACATAGTGACAAATGCATTAATAAATGCTAATACTATTATTGATAATATAGTAAGGAGGGGTTTTACGTGAGCAGAGTAATATGGATAGTATTAGATAGCGTGGGAATGGGTGAGGCTCCTGATGCAGCGGATTTTGATGATGTAGGTTGCAACACCATTGGTCATATCATGGAGAGATTCCCCGATCTTGATATTCCAAATCTTAGAAGCATTGGATATGGCAACATAAACGGGATGGTTGGCGTAAAACCGGTGGATAAACCACTTGGTTCATATGGAAGGCTTACTGAACTATCAGCCGGTAAGGATACTACCATAGGACATTGGGAGATGGTAGGCATACATACACCTGAGAGATTTCCTACATATCCAAATGGATTTCCAGACGATATAATTAATGAATTCATTAAGCGTACAGGTGTTCCTGGAGTGCTCTATAATGGCGTTGCATCAGGAACTGCTATTATAAATGAAATGGGAGATGAGATGAAGTTAGGCAAGAAGCCTATCGTTTATACCTCGGCAGATAGTGTATTTCAGATTGCCTGCGACGAGAGTGTATATTCTCCTGAAGAATTATATGCTATGTGCCGCACTGCAAGAGAGATACTTACTGGTGAGCATAATGTAGCGAGGGTTATTGCGCGCCCCTATATCTGGGATGGTGAAAAATACGTAAGAACCTCTAATCGCCGTGACTTTTCCAGAAAGCCGAGTGAACCTAATCTCTTAACTTTGATAAAAAATGCCGGACAGAGCGTCTATGCGGTAGGCAAGATTGAGGATATATTTGCAGGATCAGGTATTACAGAGGCTGTTCATACCAAGGATAACGAGGATGGTATGGACAAGACCTTAGAAGCCCTTAATATAGTAAAAAATGGACTTATATTTACTAATCTAGTGGAATTTGACTCGACCTGGGGACACAGAAGAGATGTAGAAGGCTACGCCAGAGGTCTTGAACGCTTTGACAAGCGACTCGGAGAACTTATGGAGAGAATTGGAAATGTAGATGGAAAGTTCTCTATCGACACCATAGTCATTACCGCGGATCATGGTTGCGATCCTACCTTTAAGGGTACGGATCATACCAGGGAATATATACCATTTCTGTTATATGGCAATATGATAATGTCGGGAGTTAATTTAAGAACAGGAAGAACATTTGCTGATGCTGGTGAAACGGTGAGAGAACTTCTAAGTGTTCCGGGCAATCTTCCTATAGGTGAGAGTCGTTATATGGATGTATATAAAGCATCTCTTGCGAATAATCATTGATATTTAATGCTACAAAATAGAAGGTTAAAAAATGGAAGGATTAGAGAAAAGATAAATTGTTACACTTTGTTGCGCATTTGTTGCACATAATCTCATATAATGACCTCGTAATAAATATTTAGAGCAAGGAGAAAGAGAAATGAAGGAATTTATAGGCGAGGAAAAAGAAGAAGAACTTATTGAGATGACTGAAGAAGAGCTGGCTTTTCTTAAGGAGAGAGAAGAATTCTTTAAGAATGAAGAGAAGAAAGCTCATCTATATGATGAAATAGAGAAAGATAAGAGCATAGCTAATGATAAATTATATCAGCATGCTAAGAAGGCTAATTATGATTCCTATGGTGTTTATATCAAGCTGCATCATAAGACTGCTAAAGATATTCCTTCAAAGAGAAAGGATAAGTGCCAGATGGTATGTAAGGCTCTGGCGGCTGATATTCTCAGAAAAAGTCCTCAGGATAAGTACAGATTCGATATTGAAAAGATTCATTATGTTGCTGAGAGAATTGGCAAGGCAATTAATATAGAAGATATGGATGGCAATACTATAGATGAGTGTGTGGTAGATCATACAAAGGCACTGCAAGTAATGAATGATAGAGTCATGCAGATTTATGAAGTTAAGAATCCGACAGAATATATCAAGAATATGAGAAAAGTTCTTAAGAATATGATGCCGCAGAAGGGGAGAACTACAGAGTATCAGAACTTCTATAATAGTGTTCAGAATGTTGCATATCTTGATCCGAATGATGAACATATTGCCGGAAAGCTCATTGAAGCGAATTTCAATCTTATGAGGCATTTGGAAGGATATACAAAAGGTAAGAAGAGTGTTCGTTTCCATGACGATGGAAAAGAAAGATTCGATAATTCTTTGGATGTTCTAAGTGTTATGGCAAATGGTACAAAAGGAGTAAATGACCTAGCTAATAGCTTAGTTGAAAGAATCAATACAGTTCGTAAGACCAAACCTGGAGATAAGTATCATGTGGATCTTGCCAGCTATGGACCAAAGCGTGCTGAGGAAGCTAAGCAGAGAAGAGATGAGCAGTTAAACAAAGGTAAAATACAGACTATCAAGAAATAATATGAAAAAATGATGGATTTCATTTCTTTCAGGGACTATGTGAAAGTAGTCCCTGTGTTTGTTTTATAGTTCTACAGAAATATGCTATATTGTAAAGAAAGTGAAGGATACTTTTTCAATAGTAAAATTGGAGGTGTTTTAATGAGTCTTAAAAAATCAAAGAGTAGGAATTTGGCTATTTTGTTAGCTATGGTACTGTTATTTACATCATGTGGAACTGCTAATGTTGAAAATAGCGAAGAGAGTACAGCAAAGAGTGACGAGTATAACAGAGAAACTATTTATCAGGTGTCTCTTCTTCAAGGACTTACTTTCGGAGACTATAATGGTAGTCTTTCCGTGGGCGAACTAAAAAAACGAGGAGATATTGGCATAGGTACATTTGATAAACTAAATGGCGAACTAATTATGGTGGATGGCGAAGTCTATCGTGCCGCTGCAGATGGTAGTGTTGAAAAGGTTCCAGATGATGAGACTATTCCTTTCTCTAATGTGACCTTCTTCGATAAGGATGAAGAAATGAATGTTGAAGGAATTAAAGATGTAAATGGACTTCAGGAAGAGCTAAATGCTAAGGTAGAGGATCTGGGCGAGAATAGATTCTATTTTATAAGAATTGATGGCACATTTAAAGAAATGAATGTCAGAAGTGAATATGCACAGACTGAACCGTACAAACCTTTGGCTGAAGTTTTGGAGACAGATCAGACATTTTATGATTATGAAAATATATCAGGAACAGTTGTTGGGCTATATTGTCCATCCTATATGGATAAAATGAATGCTACCGGATGGCATCTTCATTTTGTATCTGATGATAAGACCAAGGGTGGACATGTCCTTGGACTGAGTATTGACTCTGCTGATGTAGCATGGGATTACACAGATAGTTTTGATATGATACTTCCGGATAATGAGATGTTTGATGGATTTGATCTGGCAGTTGATCAGTCGGAAGATATTAAGAAGGTTGAAAAGAATGAGGATACAGAAGCTGAAGAAAGCAGTTCTACTGATGCAGATGAAGCTGAAATAACCTATGCAGAGGATGGAACAAAACTGTCTAGTGATTCTTCTGATTTTGTTCTTTTGAGTGAGGCTGTACCTGATGCTATTCTGGAGATTCGTTATTATTCTACATATAACTTTGTTGGAGACAGAATAGATGGATATGAGGAACCGGTTGCACTCCTTACGAGTGAGGCGGCCACTAGACTAAATGAAGTCAGTGAAGAACTTAAGGAAAAGGGTTACAGACTCAAGATATATGACGCATATCGTCCGCAGATGGCAGTTACCAACTTTGTTGAGTGGGCTGAAGATGTTGATGATACCAGAATGAAGGAATACTTCTATCCTGAACTAGACAAGTCTGTTCTCTTCGATCAAGGATATATAGCTGAGCATTCTGGACATAGCAGGGGAAGTACCGTTGATCTCACTTTGTTTGATATGAGGACAGAGAAGGAAGTAGATATGGGTGGCACCTTTGACTATTTTGGAGAACTATCACATCCTGATTATACCGGTATAACAGAGGAACAGTATAACAATCGAATGATTCTTAGAGAGGCTATGACAAATCACGGTTTTAAGCCTTTAGTTGAAGAATGGTGGCATTTTACACTTGAGGATGAGCCATATCCGGATACATATTTTACATTCCCTGTTAGTGAGGATAGTGTAGATTGATAGTATATGAAGGGACTGCGAATGTGATGAGACAGCCGGAGCTTACAACTCTATGTTATATAGAGAAGGATAATAAATACTTGATGATGCACCGAGTAAAGAAAGAAAAAGACATCAACAAGGATAAGTACATCGGTGTAGGCGGTCATTTCGAATATGGCGAGAGCCCGGACGAATGCCTTAAGAGAGAGGTGCTGGAAGAGACAGGCCTTAGGTTACTTGAGTATAAGCCACGTGGAATCGTCACATTTATCTATGGTGATGCATCGAAACCTGATGAAAGAATTGTCGAATATATGCATCTATACACAGCAACAGAGTTCGAAGGAGAACTCATCGATTGTGACGAAGGCGAACTCGCCTGGGCGAAGACAGAGAAGATG
>CAMKQB010000088.1 GCA_946414825.1 uncultured Lachnospiraceae bacterium | reverse complement strand
AAGCACCGATACTCAATACCAAGAGCGCAATAATGCTGAAAACCATCCCTATCAATATCCGAAGCAGAAAGACCAATCAATCTCAGAGGTTCACCCTTCCAGCATTCTTTCATAAGATTAACTGCTATATCATATATCTCCGATGTAATATCAGTTGAATTATCTATCTTACGTCCATGTGAATGACGTTTCATATCACTAGTACGATATATAACAGTAATGGTAAATGCCTTCACCTCGTCAGCTCTTAACCTGCTAGCCACCACATCAGCTTCCGCAAGTAGCAAATGATTTACGGTATCATAATCCGTCACATCATCCTGGGTTGTATTCTCAACACTGTAGCTCTTAGCTTCTCTTTCTTCATTAACTACAGGAGAAGCATCTATCCCATTAGCTGCATAATGCAGATAATCAGCGGTTTTCTGACCAAATACACTTAGCAGAAATCTCTCATCCGTTAATGCCAAATCCCCAATTGTCTTAATATGCATTTCCTGTAACTTCTTCGCTGTAGACTGTCCACAACCAAAGAGCTCTCCCACAGGGAGAGGCCACATCTTTGTCTTTATTTCATCCGGAAACAATGTATGAACCTTATCAGGTTTCTCAAAATCACTAGCCATCTTGGCGCACAGCTTATTATTAGCTACGCCCACATTTACAGTAAAACCAAGCTCATCACGAATCTTATCCTTCATTTCATAAGCGAGCTTAATAG
The DNA here is from genome assembly GCA_946414825.1 of uncultured Lachnospiraceae bacterium. Taxonomy (GTDB): domain Bacteria; phylum Bacillota; class Clostridia; order Lachnospirales; family Lachnospiraceae; genus Eubacterium_Q. The sequence goes on along the minus strand of CAMKQB010000088.1, from coordinate 4,258 downwards.
GATCCGGATGAAGAAGCTCCATCCCACTCATATCCATAAAAACCTCATCAATGGAAAATGACTGCATCAAAGGTGTATATTCATTTAATATGCTTTTGAATGCATGGGACATTTTCTGATAAAGATGAAAGTTCGGCTTTACAACTATCAGCTCTGGACACTTACGAAGCGCAGTTGCAACAGGTTCTCCTGTAACAATACCATACTTCTTAGCAGGGATTGATTTGGTAGAAACAATACTGGTACGCTTATCAGGATCACCACCAACACAGGAAGGAACTGTCCTGAGATCCAGAGTATCCCCATTCGAAAGACGATCAACCGCCTCCCATGAAAGAAACGCACTATTCACATCAACATGAAAAATCAATCTTTCACCCATGTTATTCTCCGAAAGCTAATCTTATATCTACTTGTTTATAGAATATACTCAAAAATTATAAATGTGTTTCCGCCATTAACCTCTGTCCATTATCCTTCAACCACTTCTCCTGCGCTTTATAATCAGGCAGGACTCTCTCAACTTCTTTCCAGAACTCTTTAGAATGGTTGGCATGCAGTCTATGACAAAGCTCATGAACCACAACATAATCAAGAACCTCAATCGGAGTCCTCATAAGCGCCACATTGAAGTTCAAATTATCTTAACATTTTCCATTAATCTAGCATTCCAAATTCATCACACAACTTCTCGAACCTAGCCTTTTCTTTGTCCTTAATGTCCTTGGTTGGATCATTAAGAGTATGGGAAATGACATCCGCATCCTTAAGAAGCTCATCAAACTCGCTATCAACCACCAGTTTATCTCCGTGATGATAGATAGCAGAACAAATCATATCCGTTTCTTCAGGACTTGTAAGTTCCAACTCTTCTAATATATCACGAGCAAGTTCAGCCCCTTTATGTTCATGTTCGTCATATGAACCAGTTTTATAGGCATGCAAATCATGAAGTACTCCAGCCATAGCTGCAACCTCAGGATCAAAACCTCTCTTCATTGCCAGCATAGTAGCCGCAAGAGCTACACCATTTAAGTGTACTATTGCAGAAGTCCTTTTATCCTCATCTTCCATCTTATATAGTACAGAATTTACATACTTTCTAAGTTCTTTTAATCTACTCATTATTACCACCCCGAAAAATATTTTATCGTAATTACTGATTATTCCTCATGTTCTTAAGCATATTTAGAGTTTCTATATCATCATCTGTAAGCTTGATATTAGCCACACTTTCCCGACCATCTTCAGCTTTATACTTAACCTCCAGAACATCCCCTTTTCTTACTCCGCTTTGAGATATACTACTAAGAAACATTCCAAACATAAACCTTTTCTATTTCATAGATATTGTAACAGTGACATCACCATTACTGAGAGCTTGCTCTTCAGGAGTTCGTTCTCTCATATCCACTCTAAGTTCTTCCATGATTCAATCTCTACTTTCTCCGAAATTTATCGTATAACTCTCACTTTTTTCTATATATTCATCGTATAATTACATCCCGGATATCCTGAGCAGCCCCAGAACTCTCCGAACCTTCCGTTTCGAAGTTTCATCTGCTTGCCGCATCTGCTACATATAGGAATAGTTTTCTGTCCTGATTCGAACAACACCATTTCATCCCTCAGATGCTCATACACCTGGTGCGTCATTCTTGAATCCTTCAGAGCTCTATGCGCTCCGTCTATGGAGATACCAAAATGCGTTGCCAAGTCAGTAAGTCTCCTATGAGCCATCTCAGGCATACATTTCCTGGCTATTAGAACTGTATCAATATAGTCATTATCTGGTACAGCTCCAAGAATCTCTTTACAATCTCTATAAATAAATGTTAGATCGAATGCCTGTATGTTATGCCCCATCAGCGGCAGTTCTTCTATAAAATCAATAAACTTAGGTAGCACCTCTTCAAATGTAGGCTCATCCTCTACCATGTAGTCATATATCCCATTTACTGCACTGGCACCTTCAGATATATGGCACTCAGGATTCACAAGAGAAGTGAATTCATCAACCACCTCTCCACCCTTCACCTTAACGGCTGATATTTCCACCACCTTATCAGAATATGGAGAAATGCCGGTAGTCTCTAAGTCGAATACTACGTAGTCAGAAACAAATGTATCTAATTTTGTACCTTTTACTGAGCCAAGCATTCATCACTCCTTAAAATCCATGACTTTTAGCATATTCTGCAATACGATTATTTCTTTTTTCTAAAAATGCACTTGGGTGACATCTGGTGACATAGTATTTTTTGTGTCCCCCAAGCATATCTATGATTACTGTAATTTATTATACTTATCCGCCTTCCCCTTAGCCTTCTCCACCGGATACTTCTTCTCATTCTGTTCCATCTTTGCATTCACTATTTCATCTTCATCTAGTTCCAGTTTGTCCAACATATTTCTACAATAAACTAGTACATCTGCCAGCTCTTCTTTTACAGCTTCAATGTCATAATCCTCATCACTCCACTGGAAACACTCAAGAAGTTCATTTGCCTCAATAGATATAGATTTGGCAAGATTTGCCGGAGTATGAAATTGATCCCAGTCTCTGTCCTCAGTAAACTTTCTTATTCTATCAATCGTTTCTCGATTCATTATTTTGTCCTTTCATCACTGAGCTTATCGCCTTAGAATAATCCTTCATTCTCTCCCGAAGATGCTCAGCTAGCTTATTATCCAAGCAATAAACATAGCATCCCTTCATCCCTCTAGTAAGAAGAGTTCTATAGGTATTTTTGATGATTTCATCAGCTTTCTCCTTAGCATTTTCAGGGCTCTCTTTATATAACTTTTTTATTCCTTTAAGCGACTGATCAGTCTTAGCTCTTTTAGTGAAGTCGGTTACTATTTCATCATTATCGTATCTGATATCATCACCGATTATTACCCCAACATAATCAAACTCAAGTCCCTGAGAAGTATGTATACAACCTACTTCATTAATTGAAGTATCACTTACAGCAAAAGGTACTCCTGAACCTAGATTCCAGCTCATCTCAAAATCGTCAATCACAATGTCGTGATAGTTAGTATTGTTAGCTTCTTTCTTGTTCCAGTCCCAACAATAACCAGCAAGCATTCTAGCTACACCATTTTTATTCTTTGATACAACTAGCTTTCGAACTTCTTCTGGAGAATCACAAACTCTGAAATCAAAATCGATTCCATCAAGGTTATAGTTAGCTGTATCCCTTATTCCTAAGACATCATCAAGCCAGGAAATATATCCGTCTGACCCATTACATCTGAACTGTGATAACAACTCCATCTCATATATCTCAGATCCTGCTTCCTGCGCCCACATCTTAATCTCTTCAACCGAACCTATATCATCCATAGTTACTCTCTGTGACTCATCTATAAAGAATACTGAACAATAAGCACTATGTATTATCTCTTTAATTTGATTTTCTCCTAAGTTATGAAACATGCCAGACTTAGCATTCAATCTATGTGCTTCATCTACTAGTAAAGTATGAATTGTATTGTCAGGTGTCTCAGTATATGTTCCAGAGCCTTTAAAGAGATTATCTATACTAGACATCTTGAAGTCGCCTTTAAGTTTTCTCTTGTATACATCTCTTGGTGCACTGTTCTTTGAAACATATTGTACCAACTGGTCTCTCATTGTCAGCTCTGCAAGTAGATTTACTGCAACAACTGATTTACCAGTTCCAGGTCCACCGACAACTATAATAGTTCTCTTCTTGAAGTCCTTCTGACATAATTCTGACAGACGTAATATCTCTTCATATACAACCTTCTGCTCGTCTATCATAACGAATTCCTTATTACCCTTAAGCATTGCTGCTATAGAATTCTGAAGACTTTTTGATGGTCGTATCTTACCATTCTCTATACGATACAGCGTTTCCTTCTTATCACCAAAAACTATAGTTTTCTTTATATATTCTCTAAGAAAGTTTAATTGTCCTTTAGTATAAACAGGAGCCTGCTCTATATAATCAGCGTAAATTACATCATCTACAGGATCATCCTTTTGACGTATATAATTGTGCATGCATACACAAGGATTAATGTTTATATCTTCATCTTGAACTGTAGCATTGTAGTCTCTAATGAGCTGCGCATAAGACCAAGCTTGATATGATGGATGAACATGCTTTCTTAGTCCACCACCGAGATATGTCTCAACAAGAGCATCTACCCCATCCACCTTATTCAGTTCACTCCACTGTTTTAATTCAATAACAACAACTCCCGGATTTTTATCTCTGTTATA
>CAMKQB010000087.1 GCA_946414825.1 uncultured Lachnospiraceae bacterium | reverse complement strand
GTTCAGACGGAAGTGTTCTACTGGACATTACCGCCGGAACAGAACAACCAAAGCCTATAAGCATAGGGACTATACTTCTACCTGAAAGTCCCAGCTTTCTGAGAGGCTTATCCATGACAAATGCCACTCTGGCTAGATATCCCGAATCCTCAAGAAGTGAGAGAAACAGGAAAAGTATTATGATTATCGGCAGGAAGCTAAGAACGCTACCGACACCATTTATGATTCCATCTATAATAAGTGAATGTACGACATCATTTACATTTGAAGCAGTCAGAAGCTTATCCAGACTCACCGAACCGTATTCGATCAATTTCTCCAGGAGCCCCTGCAGCCATGCGCCTATAACATTAAATGTAAGGAAGAAGGTAAGTCCCATGATAATTATAAATGCAGGAATCGCTGTAAATCTTCCCGTCAGTATCCTATCTATCTTCTCACTTCTCTCTCTTTCCTTACTCTCGGCAGGCTTAATTACTGTAGCTGAAACCAACTTCTGTATAAAGGAGAATCTCATATCTGCTATAGCGGCAGCCCTGTCGAGACCTCTCTCTTCTTCCATCTGAAGTATGATATGTTCTATCATTTCCTTCTCATTTTGTGAGAGGTCGAGAGCATTTATAACTCGAGTATCTCCCTCTATAACCTTATTTGCCGCAAATCTTACGGGAATCTCTGCCCTCTTTGCGTGGTCCTCTATCAGGTGCATGATACCGTGCAGACATCTATGAACAGCTCCGCCATGGTCATTTTCATCACAGAAGTCCTTCTTTCCCGGACTCTCTTGATATTTTGCCACATGCATTGCATGACTTATAAGTTCATCAACACCCTCATTTTTAGCCGCTGATATAGGAACAACCGGGATTCCAAGCAGCGCCTCCATATCATTTATCTTAATAGAACCGCCATTTCCACGGACCTCGTCCATCATATTTAGAGCAAGCACCATTGGAATATCCAGCTCTATCAGCTGCATTGTAAGATACAGATTTCTTTCTATGTTAGTAGCATCTACTATATTAATGATTCCCTTTGGCTTTTCACCAAGGATATATTGTCTGGAAACTATTTCCTCATCTGTATAGGGCGACAGTGAATAAATACCCGGAAGGTCGACCACCTCGGTATTTGGGACATTTCTGATTCCACCATTCTTTCTATCGACTGTAACCCCCGGAAAATTGCCGACATGCTGATTCGAACCTGTCAGTTGATTGAAAAGTGTGGTCTTACCACTATTCTGATTTCCAGCAAGAGCGAAATTAATCCATTCCCCCTCCGGGAGCGGGTTTTCATGTGTTTTATCATGATAGATTCCGCCTTCACCAAGTCCCGGGTGATGTACCTTGGACTTACCTCTATCATTACTACTGCTTTTATCCTTACCACTCTTCGAATCCTCAGTTTCAAGATTATTTTCATCTCGAAGTTCAGAAACGGAAGCTATCTTCTCTATCTCAATCTTCTCAGCATCATCCAGTCTGAGCGTCAGCTCATAGCCGTGCACTCTAAACTCCATAGGGTCTCCCATAGGGGCAAACTTTATAAGAGTCATTTTTGCGCCAGGAATAACGCCCATATCAAGAAAGTGCTGTCTGAGCGCACCTTTCCCACCGACGGCCTTGATAATACAAGACTCGCCTATTCCAAGTTCTCTAAGTGTCATTTAATTAACTCCTCTGATGTAAATCCTATTTACAGTAAGTTATGTTACTTTAACCTACGTAAAAAAGCAACGAGAAATGTTATACATTTTTATTGCAATATATCTCGATTATTATATAATCAATTAGTCACTTGAAACATTTAAGCTATTGTCACCTAAAAACTGACGCTTGCAAAAGGTCGTAAAGGAATTATAAATGAGTACCATCGTTACACTAGAGCAAATGGGAGTTATAACCATCCTGGTTGCTATCGGAATCTATCTATATAAAAGAGAGGTCATCGACAACACGACCTCTCAAAAAATATCAGTTATTATCATGGATATCTGTAATCCCGCGTTGATACTTGCATCCATGCTATCTGGAAATGTATCTGCAACGCATGAGGATCTAATAGAAGCGCTCATTATCGGCGCACTATTCTATATATTCCTTGTCATTCTCGGATTCCTACTTCCAATAATACTCAGAGTCGACAAGAATAATCAGAGATTCTACAACCTAATGACTGTATATACAAATGTTGGTTTCATTGGAATCCCTGTCGCAAGAGCTATTCTACCTGAAAATGCCATTCTATATGTAATCGTATGTAATGTCATGTACAGCTTACTCTTCTACACACATGGAATAACAATACTGGGACGCGGCAAGGAGAAAATGAATCTTAAGAAGGTCTTTAGTCCGGGAACCATCATGGCACTGCTTGCACTTGTAGTTTTCTGGTTTGACCTGAAGCCACCACTTATTATTTCAAGCAGTATAAGCTACATCGGAAATGCCACGGTATTCCTATCAATGGCACTCCTCGGTGTATCTATCGCAAGATCAGATATTACTAAGGGACTAAAGAATATAAGGATTTGGGCTTACATTCTAATCCGAATGATACTGGTACCTGTAGCGCTATTCTTTATCCTTAGAGCCGCTCACTGTGATGATATAACAATTCTTGGCATATGCCTCATGGCAGAGATGCCAATAGGTAACCTTCCACTCATTCAATCTGAAAAAATGGGCGAGGATACAGAGCTACTATCTAGCGCCATTACTGTTTCAACAATTGCTTCGATGGCAACGATAACCGTGTTAATGAGTATATTTACAACTATGTTATAAGATTTAACTATAATTACATATAATAAAAGAATCGCCACACGGATTAAGTGTGGCGATTCTGCATCAAAGGAGTTTATTATATATCCCGCCAAGCAGGAGTATATACATTTTAATTGTACCTTATCTTAACTAAGCTAACTTATAATCAACAGCTACAGCCTTATTATTGTGACGGATGATACCGAAGAGGATTGCTGCAAATACAACCTCGAATATAAGTCCGCCTACGAAGCCTGCTCCAAAGGCACCTGTCGTAATAAGTGTTCCTATCTGATAGATAAGGAATCCAACAGTGTATCCTGTTCCTAACTGAAGTCCGATAGCTCCCCATAACCATTTCTTACTCTGCATCTCAGAGTTCATAGCACCGAGTGCTGCGAAGCAAGGTGGTGTATAGAGGTTAAACATCAGGTAAGCAAGTGCTGCTACCTTTGTAATACCCATTGCTACTGCTACAGCATTTCCGCTTCCAACAAGCTCCAGCTCATCAGGATCAACAAGGTTTGTAATAGCATAAACTGTTGCAATTGTACCTACTACATTTTCCTTTGCAATGAAACCTGTGATAGCTGCTGCAGCCAGCTGCCAAGCTGCAATACCAACGATAGGAATCAGAAGATAAGCAAATGGTCCTGAGATAGAAGCAAGAATTGATGTATCCTCTGCCCCTTCTTCTACTGCCTGGAAGTGCCAGTTAAAGCTCTGCATTATCTGAACTACTGTATTACATACAAGGATGATTGTACCAGCCTTAATAATATAAGCCTTTCCTCTCTCAAGCATTGAGAAGAATGCAAATTTAAGACTTGGAACTTTATATTCAGGAAGCTCAATAATAAAGAATGACTTTCTGAACTTAGCTGCTGTGATAGCCTTTATAAGAAGGGCACCAAGAAGTACAAGTGCTATACCTCCCATATATGCTACCCAGCTTACCCATTTTGATTCTGGGAAAAATGCACCTGCAAAAAGCGCTATTACTGGAAGCTTAGCTCCACATGGCATAAATGTTGCCAGCATAGCTGTTGCTCTCTTTTCTCTCTGGTTACGGATTGTACGGCATGCCATAATGGCTGGAATACCACAACCTGTTCCGATGATCATAGGAATAACAGACTTACCTGAAAGACCTACTCTCTTGAATATCGGATCAAGAACAACGGTAGCTCTAGACATATATCCACAATCCTCAAGAAGTGCGATGAGGAAGTACATAACCATTACAAGTGGAAGGAATCCAACAACGGCACCAACACCGCCAATGATACCATCCACTAAAAGAGCATACAGAAGTGGATTTGCATCTGCCATCTTATCGCCAACCCATCCCTGGAAGGTCTCTATCCAACCAACAAGTATATCTGCAAGCCATGTACCAACTGTTGTCTGTGATACATAGAAAACAACCCACATAATACCAGCAAATATGAGAAGACCAATAATAGGATTTGTTACAATCTTATCAATCTTATCTCCAATATTTTTATCCTTTGTTAAGGTCTTACGAACCTCAACCTCTTTAACAATAGAATTTACATAGTCAAAACGCGCTCTATCTGCCTTTTCAACCTCTTCCTTATTTGTAAGATCGATATTTTCCTCTGTATATGGAGCCTTCTGTCCTTTACCATTAAGAGCTGCAGCAGCTTTAACAGCGTCCTTAAGTCCTTCGTCTGAAGTTGATACTGTTCTTACTACAGGACATCCAAGCTTCTCAGACAACTTCTCGATATCTATCTTATTACCCTTCTTATCATTTATATCACTCTTATTAAGAGCTACAACAACAGGAACACCAAGCTCCAGAAGCTGAGTTGTAAAGAAAAGGCTTCGACTGAGGTTTGTAGCATCCACGATATTAATGATAGCATCAGGATTCTCATGCTTTACGTAGCTACTCGTGATACTCTCCTCAGATGTAAAAGGTGACATAGAATAAGCTCCTGGCAGATCGACCGCTATAAGCTCCTCGCTTCCTTCTACATAAGCTTTCTTGATTGGGCTCTCTTTCTTGTCTACAGTAACACCGGCCCAGTTACCTATTTTTTCCTTACGGCCAGTAAGAGCGTTATACATAGTGGTCTTACCACTATTAGGATTACCCGTTAACGCGATTCTCATAATTATCCCTCCTTAATAGTGTAGGTAGTGTCAAATAGACACCCCTTTTTTGTTTATAAATCCTTTATTTTAGAGGT
>CAMKQB010000086.1 GCA_946414825.1 uncultured Lachnospiraceae bacterium | reverse complement strand
GTTCGGGTCGGTGTAAAAGGCATCATAGATTTTGGCATGGGACTGACACTTAGAGAGGGCGACCGGGAATTCTATTATGCAGCACTTGATAAGCATTTTCCGGGAATGAAGGAACGCTACATCAAACGGTATGGAAATGCGTATGAACTGCCTAGTCCAAGAGCCAGGGAACTGACTGAGATATTTCAAAGGATATGTAAGGCAAACGGAATTCTGTCAAGTCCGGAGGCTTGTTTCCGGTTTATGAATGACCTGCCGGAGAAATATCCGCAGATGAGTATATTTGACCTATAAAGAGAGGTTGAACATATGGAGTATATCAGGGTTACTATATGAATGTTTTGAGGAGCATTATAGGATGGAAGATAATAAGAAAGCTTTAGGTGCCAGAATAGGAGAAGGAGCATTTTGTGTAATATATCTCTGCTTCGTCTTATTCGTAGCCGTTTATTCAAGCCACATAACGAAAGAATATAACGATGTAATGGATATTTCCGGCAGACCACTTATTGAGTTTAGGTATGCATTTTGCTTTTTTCTTGCATTATTACTTGGACTTGGCGATATGTTTCACCTTATTCCAAGAATTATCATATGCATTAAAGAAAGTATTCCAAAGCAGGATTTCCTTCTGGGATTAGGGAATCTTATATCATCCATAACAATGACTCTGTTCTACTGTATGTTGATCATGCTGGGAGATTCACTGGAATATCATGAGAGCGAGTACAATTATGGTATAGAGAAAGCTCTTCTGGTTTTAGCTGCGATAAGGATAATTATATTGCTGTTCCCAATGAATAAGTGGTGCACAAGAGAAGGTGACAGAAAGTGGGCTATAATCAGAAATGTACCATTTATTATTATGGGAGTGCTTACGGTTGTTGGGTTTATAAATGTAATTCAGTACGCTGATTTCATGCCCGTAGCTTTTTATGTGAATATTATAGTGGCTGTTATACTGAGCTTTTTATTCTATATCCCGGTAGCAATCAACGGCAAGAAGAATCCAAAGCTTGGAATGCTTATGATTCCTAAAACACTCTGCTATATGTGGATGCTGGGAGTCATGGCATTTTGGCCGCTTTAAGAGGAGAGAGTAATGAATAGTGGAGATAAAAATCTAATTTGGGAAGAAGTCAGCACGGAGCATATCGTGCAGGATGAATGGATAGATTTCAGAAGACAGGCCTTCAGATTTCCAGATGGAAATGTATTCGAACCTTATTATACATATAGCAGGCGAGATTATGTGGTTATAGTTGCTTCGGATGAAGACGGAAAGTACATTTGCGTAAAGCAGTTCCGTCAAGGAATCAAGGAAGTGACCACAGAATTTCCGGCTGGTGGAATAGAGAGAAAAGATGGTAAACAGTATGGCGCGCATGATTCATCTGAGGAAGATGCACTTGTTGCGGCAAAGAGAGAGCTGAAGGAAGAAACAGGGTATATATCTGATGAGTGGAGACATCTTATAACTATACCATCAAATGCCACAATAGCAGATAATCTAGCTCACATATATGTGGCGAGAAATTGCAGAAAAGTATCAGATCAGGAACTGGATGATATGAAGTTTCTAAATGTTGAAAAATATTCAGCTGATCAGATAGAGGAAATGATTTCAGGCGGCAACATCAAGCAGGCTGTTCATGTGATGGCATGGCTTTTATCGCTCAGGAGATAATAGGTATATAAAATAATAAACGAGGAAAAAAGCTAATGATAAAAGTACTATTCGTCTGCCACGGCAATATCTGCAGATCGCCGATGGCTGAGTTTGTTTTTAAATATATGGTTAAGAAGAGGGGGCTCGAGCGGGAGTTTCATATAGAGTCGCGTGCTACTCACACGGATGAGATATGGAACGGACAGGGTAGCCCTGTTTATCCGCCTGCGAAGGCGAAGCTTGCTGAGGTGGGAATATCCTGCAAGGGAAAGACTGCGCAACTCCTTGTGAAGTCTGACTATAAAGATTATGATTTTATAATCGGAATGGATAGTGAAAATGCGAGATGGATGCCTAGAATCCTAGGCGGTGATCCAGAGGAGAAGATATCACTTCTGATGGACTATACTGATCATCCACGGAGCGTTGCAGATCCGTGGTATACGGGGAATTTTGAGGCGACCTACAATGATGTGATTGAAGGCTGCGAGGGTTTCTTGGATTATTTGAAGGACAAGAATCTAATATAGTCGAAAATAAATCTGCACTAATAAAACCTGATATCCTTTCTGAAGATAATTTTATATAATAAAGAAAATGTAAACAATTGTTGTACTTATGTTGCGTTTTCTGAGTTATAATATTCCTGTAGTATTACAATTGGGAAAATTGATGAAAGGAAAAAAAATGAGAGCGGTTTATTTAGAGGCAGATGCGGTAAATAGAGGTGATATATCTCTTGAACCAATCACATCAATAATGAATACAACGATATATGGAAATACTACTGAAGAGAATAAGTATGACCATATAGGCGACGCCGAAGTAGTATATGCCAACAAAATAATTTTCGATGAGGAGACCTTTAGCAGACTTCCCAATCTTAAGTATATAGGAATCTGTGCCACAGGTTACAATGTAGTTGATGTTGAGGCAGCTAGGCGTCATGACGTGGTTGTGACAAATGTCCCCGCCTACAGTACAGAGTCTGTTGCCCAGCTGGCGTGGGGCTTCATCATTGAAGCGACCAGTCGTATAGGACAACATAACGAAAGTGTTCATAAGGGCGACTGGGTGAGGTCGGAGACCTTTTGTTACTGGCTCAGCCCTGTCATGGAACTGGCTGGGAAGACCATTGGAATCATAGGCTACGGAAATATAGGTAGACGAATGGTCGAGATAGCAAAGGCTTTCAAAATGAATGTGAAAGTATATACTGCACATCCTGAGAAGTATGGAAATGAGGCAGACTTCGTATCTCTGGAGGAGATATGGGAGAGGTCTGATATCATCAGCCTGCATTGTCCGATGACGAGTGAAACTGAGAAGATGATTCGTCGAGAGAACATTTCCAGAATGAAGGATGGTGTGATGATAATAAATGTATCTCGAGGTGGACTGATAGACGAAAATGACCTGGCGGAAGCCTTGAGGTCTGGAAAGGTGGCTGCTGCGGCTGCGGATGTCGTAACAGTTGAACCGATGCGAGAAGATAATCCGCTTCTGACGGCACCGAATATGTGCCTGACGCCACATATTGCATGGGCCAGTATTGAAGCGAGGCAAAGACTGATAAGTGTAGTTGCAGAGAATATAAAAGCGTATCTAAATGGCGAAGAGAAGAATAGGATATAAAATGATAAAGGGTCCGAATAAAAGTAATAACTATATATTGCAGCCGGTTCTTAAATTCATAGAGCAGTATAAAGAGTCTGGAAAAACTCGCCTTCATATGCCAGGGCATAAGGGGGCGTTCGGCTATGATGATGATATAACTGAAGTTTCGGGCGCTGACAGTCTCTACACGGCGGATGGAATAATAGCAGAGAGTGAGCAGGAAACAGCAGCTCTTTTTGGTGCACGTGCGACTTATTACAGCACAGAAGGTTCGTCTCAGGTAATTAAGGCCATGTGTTATCTGGCACTTCAGAATTTCTATAAGTCGGTCGGAGATGGTAGTGAAATGAAGTTGAAGACTGGTAAAGCCTTGGCGCATCCGACAATCTTTGCAACTAGGAATGCGCATAAGTCCTTTATCTACGCATCCATGCTTCTAGGGTTTAGGATAAAGTGGCTTATTCCCGAGGAAGAGTACTATCTATGCAAGTGTCTAGTTTCTCCGAAAGGGCTTGAAACTGCCATAAAGGAATACAAGGAAGAGCGTGAGAAAGATGGCTCCCAGACTAACATAGCTGGGGTTTATATAACATCTCCTGATTATTTGGGAAATATCTTAGATGTCAAAGGTCTTGCGGAGGTGGCGCATAAGAATGGTTTGATACTTCTATGTGATAATGCTCATGGTTCTTATCTTAAGTTTATGGAACCAGATATTCACCCAATAACTCTTGGAGCGGATCTTGTGTCAGACTCTGCACATAAGACTCTTCCGGTCCTGACGGGGGGAGCGTATTTGCACGTTTCTGCGGACGCTCCTAAAGGAATAGAAGAGGATGCGAAGAATGCAATGCTTATGTTCGGGTCGACCAGCCCTTCATATATGATAATGGAATCCTTAGATGCAGCGCCAAGCAGGATATCTCCTGAAAAGTATAGAGAGGCGGCAGAGAGACTAGGGAAGCTGAAGAATAGGCTAAGGGAGATATTTAGAGAGAGAGTTGGAGATTCTGGACCTAGAATATATGGCGACGAGCCGCTTAAGCTATGTGTAGATATGAGAGCGTGCGAGGTGAGTGCGAAGGTCCTGGCGGATAAGCTTCATGAGAGAAATATCGAGTGCGAGTATTCTGATCCGGATTTTCTGGTGACTATGTGGACTCCGTTTAACGAGTATCCGACAGACTATGACAGGTTTTTTGAAGCGATAACTGAAGTTCTTCCGGAACTGCTGAATCAGTCGGAGGAACGTGATAGAAAAACAAAACAAACTATCGGCTTGAAGAAAATATGTTATAATGTACCAGTGGCTCTTTATCAGCCTTATGAGATGCGATTTGTGCCTCATGAGGAGATGCCGGTTTCGGAAGATCTGATAGGTAAGGTTGCGGCGGATAGTGTGATCAGTTGCCCTCCAGCAGTTTCTCCGATAGTGGCAGGTGAAGTAATAAATGAAGAGATTATAAAAGTGCTGAAATACTATGGCGTGAAGACCATAGAAATTGCAAAGCTATAAGAATAAATAAGAGGATATACAAATGGTTGTTAGAGACGAAGTAAGAAAAATGAAATCAGTTGCTCCACTTGTTGCAGCTATGAGTAACGAAGCTAGATGCAAGGCTCTTGAGAAGGTTGCAGAAAAGCTAGTAGAAAATCAGGATGCAATATTCGCAGAAAATAAGAAGGATCTAGATGCTGCGGCTGAAAATGGTGTAGCGGATGCGGTTGTAAAGAGACTTAAGTTTAACGAAGGAAAACTAAAGGATGTAGTGGCTGGTATCAAGCAGCTGATCACTCTTGAGGATCCAATCGGAAAGGTTACTCTGGATAGAGAAATGGACGAGGGACTCAGACTCACTCGTATTACATGCCCTATTGGAGTCATAGGAGTTATCTTCGAGGCCAGACCTGATGCGCTGGTTCAGATTTCTTCACTTTGTATTAGAAGTGGTAACTGCCCAGTTCTAAAGGGTGGAAAAGAGACTACATTTACCAACCGTATTCTCTTCGGAATAATATATGGTGCAGTGCTTGAGGCTGGCTTCCCAGAGGGATGCATGTTGCAGGTTGAACAGCATAATGAGATAGATGAGCTACTGACCTGCGACGGACTAGTTGACCTTCTTATACCAAGAGGCTCAAATGCATTTGTAAGATATATCATGGATAA
>CAMKQB010000085.1 GCA_946414825.1 uncultured Lachnospiraceae bacterium | reverse complement strand
GACCTCTAAAATAAAGGATTTATAAACAAAAAAGGGGTGTCTATTTGACACTACCATATTTATAAAAGAGGTTTTGTTATGAAAGAATACGATGATAACTTGATAAATAACGAAGAAATTGAAAATAATATCAATAATTCGGCAGTTGATGATAGAGACGAGCTGATCAATTCAATTGTTTCTTCAAAGATTAATAATATTATCTTTATGCCATATCTGGATGAGCTAAGTCAGCTTAATAAGGATATGCAGAGACTTATGACACCTACAGAGGATGGCTGGAAGGAAGTAGATGAGGAAACAAGGAATGTTCTCCTGCAGGAGTATAGCAAAACAGCAAAGGTGATGGAGAAGTTTATAAAGGAATCAGAAGGTATGGATGATCCTGATATAAAGCATGCCAGAGATGTTTCTTTAAAGCTCTCACAGATTCTTTCAAAGGATATGAGAGCTCTGCGTAGATATAATCCACAAGAAGAAACAAAGACTTTACCTGATATTATGGCTATTTCCAGAACAGAAACACTGGATCTTTCTAATAAAAACTTTAAAACAGTCGGAGGTAATAATTCTTCTCGTATACCTATGAAAATACTTGGTGATAACGGGAAAGTTATCTCTGGATATTTTACAATGGCGAAGTACAATCAACCGGCAGAAGAAGCTAAAAAGCTTTTCGATGACCTGGCTAAGAAGGTTTCGAATCCGGAAGGTGCAGAGATGGTTCGAAGCTTCGTGGATAAATATAAAGAGCATTATCATTTGGAAAATAAGACGGACGATTATATCATTTATAGTATGATTCGCGGAATGCGTGAGGTAGACCCGGTTACTGGAGATGATGTAGTATCCTTTAACAAATTCATAGCAGAAGCTGCCAAGATAAATGGTCTTGAAGTGGCAGATGTTCGTAAAAAGATCGGCACAAAAATTAAGGGTGACTTAGAAAAACAAGTAAGCAAATTATATATTGGAGTAGCTCAAAATTATACAACAGAGATACCAACAGGCTCTAGAATAGATTCAAGGAATACAGCTGTAAGTGTTATGGCTGAGCTTCTTGGTATGCCTAATCTGGTTTGTCATGCAAGATCAGTTAAGGTTAAGACTCAGGATGGAAAAGAAATCGAAGGTACATTCATGGAAGAGTCTACCTATCTTGATCCTAATAAGCCAGGTGCCCTCGGAAGACAAGTGGATAGGGCATCGATAGATAATTCAGACAAGGTTATTTTTAAGCAGCTTGCTGATCTGCAGGTACTGGATTACCTATGCGGTAATACTGATAGAAACGGTGGAAATATGTTCTTCGAAGTAGATGAAGACGGTATCATTCGCGGAGTTCAGGGTATAGATAATGATATGTCCTTTGGTAAGATTACCCAAATGCGTGGTAATAACAATAAGATGGTAAATCCTGATAGTTTTGGCTTTATGGATGCTGAGACCGCTAACAGAGTACTCAGACTAAAGCCCGAAGAGTTGGAATTTGCGCTTAGAGGTCTTGTTGAGGAAGAGGCTATTACCGCTGCAAAAGGACGTCTTAAGATTCTTCAGGACAAAATACTTGAAAGTCGTAAGAATCTTGATCCTAATGATAAGTCATTAGATTATAGTGAATATATAAAAGAATATACTATGGAAGATTTTGAAAAGCTGACTGTTGGCCAGCTGAGATATCGTAATAACATTTTCGGAGATGCATTTGAAACAGTTGAAATGATCAGTGACCTTGCCAGGGATTCTGACAGAACCAGAAAACCTATTGAAACAGAGATAGGTACTACTAATAGAGCTACCATAAGTGGTCTCAAGAATCAGCTTAGGCAGATTAATCATTATAAGCAGGCGTTAAAGAAAAAAACTGCAAAAGGAAGATCATCAGATAATTATAGAGATATTCAGACAGCGGTTGATAATCATAAGGCTCTTATTGAAAAGATTCTGAAAAGAATCAATGATTCCCAAAAGCTTGTTAGTAATGGCGATACTTCACCGGAAGCTGTATATGGTCAGTTCGTAAGTAATAGCGACCTTATAAAGCTTAATGAAAGCATGAAGTCTGTAAAGGGGGCCGCTACTAAGTATTCACACGGTAAGAAGAAGGATCTTAAACTGGAAGATCCTAAGAATGCAAAGAAGCCGAGTGATTATACAAAGGCAAGAATGGATATCTCGGATGATCTACAAAAGTTTGCAGATACCTGTATTAAGAATACCAAAGAGGAAGAGAAGTCATTACAGGATAATACCCGTAGAGCAACTGATCAGATGGTTAAGTTAGCTAAAAAAAATGAAAATAAGGAAATAGTTACAGAGAATAAAAAACCTGTTCATACTATGAAAAAATGACATTTTAAATTTTGACTGGTAAGTGATTTTATAATTGCCTCCTCTTTACCTTTGAACACTGTAAAGAGGAGGTGCTTATTATAAACCCAAATAGAAAACTCAAGTTTCTGAAGGGTTTATTTTTGTTTTGTTTAATGCTATAATACATCTTTGGATTATTATATATAAGAGGTTTTTGTTATGAAAATTTACAACACTAAAACTCGTAGAAAAGAAGAGTTCAAACCAATCCATGAAGGAAAGGTAGGTATCTACGTATGTGGTCCTACTGTCTATGATTATATTCATATAGGAAATGCCCGTCCAATGATAGTTTTCGATACTCTCAGAAGATATTTTGAACATAAGGGTTATGAGGTTAATTATGTAACTAACTTCACGGATGTTGATGATAAGATAATTAAACGTTCAATTGAGGAAAATGTTCCTGCCAGCGAGGTTTCAGAAAAATATATCGCAGAATGTAAGAAGGATATGGAGGCACTGAATGTGCGTCCTGCTACGGTTCATCCTCAGGCAACAAAAGAAATTCCTGAGATGATAGATATGGTCAAAACTCTTATAGATAAGGATCATGCTTACGAAAAGAACGGTACGGTTTACTTCAAGGTTCGTAGTTTTGCGCCTTATGGTAAGCTTTCTCATAAAAATATTGATGATTTAGAATCAGGTCACAGAGCTGAGGCTCATGCGCTAAAGGTTACCGGCGAGGATGAGAAGGAAGATTCACTTGACTTCGTTCTCTGGAAACCTAAAAAGGAAGGCGAGCCTTCATGGAAGTCTCCATGGGGAGAAGGACGTCCGGGCTGGCACCTTGAGTGCTCATGCATGTCAAAGAAGTATGTGGGCGACACCCTTGATATTCATGCAGGTGGAGAAGACCTTATATTCCCACATCATGAAAATGAGATAGCTCAGAGTGAAGCTGCAAATGATTGTGAATTCGCTAATTATTGGATGCATAATGCATTTCTTCGTATAAATGGTGATAAGATGTCTAAGTCTCTTGGCAATTTCTTTACAGTAAGAGATATTTGCCAGCAGTATGATCCGCAGGTTATCAGATTTTTCATGCTTTCAGCTCAGTATCGTACACCTCTTAATTTCTCGCAGGATTTAATTGAGGATGCATCTAAGGGGCTCGACAGAATCCTTAATGGTGCTGAGAAACTGAAGGAAATAGCTGATAAAAAGAATGGCAAGTTCATTACTGATGATGAGCAGAAAATACTGGAAGAGGAAATGCCTAAATTCATCGAAAGATTTGATGAGGCAATGGATGACGATCTGAATACAGCAGATGCTATATCTGTTATATTTGAGCTTGTTCGTTTCACTAATGCGAATACTGATGAGAATTCATCATCTGATTACGCGGACTGCCTATATAAGATTCTCTTTGAGCTTTGCGATAAGGTTCTGGGAATCCATATAGAGCGTAAAGCAGTTGAAATGGATAGCGATGAAGTATCCGAGATTGAAGCTCTTATAGCTGAGAGAACAGCAGCTAAGAAGGAAAAGAACTTTGCCAAGGCAGACGAGATAAGAGCTAAGCTTTTAGATATGGGTATCATTCTTGAGGACACCAGAGAGGGCGTTAAGTGGAAAAGAGCGTAGATAATATCATTTTCAATTCCGTATCAGAGGTGATGAAGCCTACTGAGGTTTCGTCTAGATATTCACCACTCGCATTAGCTTATATAGGCGATAGTGTGTATGACCTTCTGGTTAAAAGATATTTTGTTATGAAGTCTAATATGCAGACTGAAAAATATCACAAGAAGGTGAGCTCTATAGTTTCGGCTAATTCACAGGCTGAATTCATAGAGGGATATATGGATAGTCTGACGGAAGATGAACAGGCTGTATTTAAAAGAGCTCGTAATTCATCTCCACATACAAAGGCCAAGAATGCATCACTTCAGAACTATCTGAAGGCTACAGGCTTTGAGGCAATACTTGGATACTTATATCTCTCAGGACAAAATGAGAGGTTATATGAGATAGTAGATAAATCAGTAGAAGGAAAATTGGGGTAAAAAAGGGGAAGAGGTATAAAATGGCGTACGAAATATTCGGTAACAACCTAACTGAATTACACACAGATGATGTTAAGGTAGAAGACCAGAAGAATAGCAAGCAGTCTAATGATCGTATAGAAGGCAGAAATGCTGTAATTGAAGCGATTAAAGCTGGTCGAACCATTGATAAGCTTTATATTCAGGATGGTCTAAAGGATGGAACTATTTCATCTATTCTTGGTAAACTTAAAGGGACCGGTACTGCGATATCATTTGTTAAGAAGCAGAGACTCGATAGCATGTCTGAAACAGGACATCATCAAGGAGTTATTGCTCAGACTACCTCATATGAGTACGCTGAGATAGACGATATATTTGAACTTGCAAAGAAAAAGGGTGAACCTCCATTTATTATCCTTCTCGATGAGATAGAGGATCCGCATAATCTTGGGGCAATTATAAGAACTGCGAACATTTGTGGCGCTCATGGTGTAATCATTCCTAAGCATAGAGCCTCCGGTCTTACAGCAACTGTAGTCAGGGCTTCTGCTGGAGCTGTTAATTTTACTCCTGTAGTTAAAGTTACGAATATAGCTAAAACAATTGAAGAACTAAAAGGCAGAGGTTTATGGTTTGCCTGCGCTGACATGGGCGGAGAGGTTATGTATAAATGCAATCTGACCGGAGCCATTGGTCTTGTTATTGGTAACGAGGGTTCGGGTGTATCGAGACTAGTGAAAGAAAAATGCGACTATATAGTATCTATTCCGATGAGAGGAGATATTGAGTCCTTAAATGCATCTGTTGCTACAGGAATACTTGCGTATGAGATAGTACGTCAAAGGTCATTATAAAGAGGTGTTTTTTGAATTATGACTAAATATGAAATGCTACAGGATGATGATTTAATAAAGCTTTCCAGACTTGGGGATAAAGATGCTGAAGAGTACATCCTTGTAAAATATACTCCCATGGTAATGAGTGAAACCAGAACACTTTTTCTTATTGGAGCAGAGGTTGAAGATCTGATACAAGAAGGTATGATAGGTCTTTTCTCTGCAATAAGAGATTATGATATGGATTCACCTGCAAGCTTTAAAACATTTGCTCATATATGTGTAAGAAACAGACTTAAAACTGCAATTACTATGGCAAA
>CAMKQB010000084.1 GCA_946414825.1 uncultured Lachnospiraceae bacterium | reverse complement strand
GTTCCAACGGGATCCTTATAGGACTCTCTTACAATCGGCTGAGCTGCCAGGTGGAAAACTATCTCAGGCTGATACTGTGTGAAAATCTCCATCAACTTTTTTCTATCTCTTATATCGCCTATTACATGAGTGATTCTATCAGCTATTCTCGCTTCTTCAAAAAGACTTGGTACAGTAGGTGGTTCCAAAGAATATCCTATCACCTGGGCGCCAGCTAGTACGAGAATCTGGCTGAGCCAGCTTCCCTTGAAGCCTGTGTGTCCGGTGATGAGGACTCTTTTTTCGTTGTAGAATTGTAAGTCGTTTCTATCCATAATAACAACCTTACTTTACTTAACTTTGGTGCCAAGTCTCC
This sequence comes from uncultured Lachnospiraceae bacterium, assembly GCA_946414825.1. Classification (GTDB taxonomy): domain Bacteria; phylum Bacillota; class Clostridia; order Lachnospirales; family Lachnospiraceae; genus Eubacterium_Q. The sequence goes on along the minus strand of CAMKQB010000084.1, from coordinate 5,451 downwards.
TATGGAGACTTAAAAACTGCTACGCAGTTTTTATTCTGCTTCGCCTTCGGCTTGCAGAATGCATGCGCCCCATGGCGCACGTTCGCTTTACTTCGTAAAGCGAGCGCTGTCCCATACCATCCAAGGAGCTTCTCCCTTTTCGATAGCTTCGTTGAGCCATTCCATTTCTCTCTTTGTATCCATGCACTGCCAGAAACCGTTGTACTCATATGCCTTAAGTTCTCCGTCTGCTGCAAGTGCACGAAGTGGCTCCTTCTCGAAGAAGGTCTCATCGCCTTCTATGTAGTCAAAGATACCTGGTTCCAGAACCATATATCCGCCATTGAATCTCTGACCTTCTACATTTTCCTTCTCTCTGAAGCTTGTGATGGTCATGTCTTCATCTATATCGAGAACACCAAATCTCTGCCCTAAGCGAATAGCTGTCAGAGTTGCAAGCTTTCCATGGCTCTGGTGGAACTTAAGCAGTTCCTGCATATTGATATCGCAGACGCCATCTCCATAAGTTAGCATAAAGGTCTGGTCTTCTACATAGTCCTTTATTCTTTTGATACGACCACCAGTCATGGTATCGATTCCTGTATCAACAATAGTAACCTTCCATGGTTCTGCCACATTGTTATGTACTATCATCTTGTTGTGGTCTGAAAAGTCGAAGGTTATATCTGAGTTGTGCAGATAGTAGTTTGCAAACCACTCCTTGATTATATGCTGTTTATATCCTGCACAAATAACGAATTCGTTGAACCCATAATACGAATATTCTTTCATTATGTGCCAGAGAATAGGCTTGCCGCCTATCTCAATCATTGGCTTTGGTCTAAGGTGACTCTCCTCACTGATTCGAGTACCGTAACCACCGGCTAGAATCACAACTTTCATATCTCGTACCCCCTAGTATTTACCTCTCCTGAAGTGTGCAAATAAGAAACGTCCCTATTTGCATATTTACTCATTTATAGTTTTTTGATTCGGTCGATTGCTTCTACCGTGTTTTCGTAGCTGCCGAAGGCTGTTAAGCGGAAGTGTCCTTCCCCGCTTGGGCCGAAGCCTGAACCTGGAGTTCCGACTACATTAGCGTTCTCGAGAAGGTAATCGAAGAATTCCCAGCTTGTCATATTATCTGGCGTTTTCAGCCAGATATATGGAGCGTTAACACCACCTGATACTGTATAGCCTGCTTCTTTAAGTCCTTCGAGGATATACTTAGCGTTCTTCATGTAGTAAGCTATCTGCTCATTTGTTTCCTTCTGGCCTTCTTCCGAGAAGACTGCCTCGCCTGCTTTCTGGATGATGTATGGAGCGCCGTTAAACTTTGTTCCGTGACGTCTAGCCCAGAGAGCATTCAGCGTGTTACCTTCTTCGTCCTTTATATCCTTAGGAATTACTGTATATCCCAGACGTGTTCCTGTGAAGCCTGCATTCTTAGAGAAGGATCTTATCTCTATAGCACAGGTTCTAGCGCCCTCACACTCATAGATGCTGTGTGGAACATCTGGTTCTGATATATATGCCTCGTATGCAGCATCATATATAATAACTGCTCCGACTTTGTTTGCGTAGTCTACCCATTCCTGGAGCTGCGACTTTGTGATAGTTGCTCCTGTTGGATTATTTGGAAAACACAGATATATAACATCCGGTGTTTCCGTTGGTAACTCTGGAGCATATCCATTTGCCGCTGTACATGGCATATATATAACGTCACTCCACAGCTCTGTAGCTGGATCGTAAGTTCCTGTTCTTCCTGCCATTACGTTAGTATCAACATACACCGGATAAACCGGGTCACATACCGCTATCTTGGCATCGCTGGAGAATATCTCCTGAATATTTCCTGAGTCAGACTTTGCTCCATCACTGATAAATACCTCGTCAGCTTTTATGTCTGCTCCAAGAGCCTTATATACTTTCTCAACTATTGTATCTCTCAGGAAGCTATATCCAAGATCAGGCGCATAGCCCTTAAATGTTTCTGCATTACCCATCTCATCTACAGCTGAATGAAGAGCCTTGATAACTGCTGGACAAAGGGGCTGAGTTACATCTCCGATTCCAAGTCTGATGATCTTCTTGTCTGGATTTGCTTCTGCAAATGCATTTACCTTCTTAGCTATATTTGAGAAAAGATAGCTACCTGGTAGTTTCAAATAGTCGTTATTTACTTTAAACATTGTGGTACCTCTTTAGTGAGTATATAGGGACGTTTCTTATTTACTCACTTTATAAATCTGTAAATCATAATTTTTCCTTTTGTTAAGTGAGTAAATAAGAAACGTCCCTATATACTCACTCTTCACTTACTTTATTTATATTCTAAAGAAGTGTATTCTCCTTCGAACACTGTGGTTGCCGGGCCAGTCATGAAGACTAGGTTTTCCTGTCTATCCCAACGGATCTTAAGGTCGCCGCCAAGAAGGGATACTGTTACCTCATCGTCTGCAAAGTCATTCAGGATTGCTGCAACTGCTGTTGCACAAGCACCTGTTCCGCAGGCAAGAGTCTCACCTGAGCCTCGCTCCCATACTCTCATCTTGAGATGTGTTCTATCTATAACCTGAACGAATTCTGTATTAACTCCTTCAGGGAATATACTATTCTTTTCAAATATTGGTCCGACCTTCTCAATTGGGAAGTTGTCTGTATCATCTATGAATACAACACAGTGAGGATTTCCCATTGATATACAAGTTCCGTTGTAATATGTCTCAACGTTTGAAGGAAGATCACCCCTACCATTTATTATAATAGGCATTCTATATGCTATCCTCTCTTCAGCATCCATGCCAACGTCCTTTACAGGATTGATATCCATCAGATTCTTCAGTTTAGCTGGCGCATATCCTTCGGAAGGATTAACCGGCACGTTCTTAGGTTCGAAGATAGGGGAACCCATATTTACTGTGGCTGCACATACAACTTTTCCGTTATTATCTACTCCCTGGTAACCTGGAGTTTCTTCAACTCTCTTGGTTGTAAGGTTGAGTGTCTTGATACCTGACAGAGTCTCGATAGTTACTATCTTCTTATCCGTCATTCCATGGTCATATACATACTTGCCGACGCAACGGATGCCATTACCGCACATCTTGCCCTGTGAACCGTCAGCATTATACATATCCATCATAAAATCCGCCTTATCACTAGCCTTGATAAGTATCAGACCATCTGAGCCTATGCCAAAATGTCTGTCACTTACTGCAATCGCTAGTTCGGACGGATTATCTATTCTTTCTTCTATTGCATTTATATATACGTAATCATTACCAATGCCATGCATTTTTGTGAATTTCATAGTAGTCTCCAAGTAATTAAATACTTGCCCTAATCGGACATAAAATTACAAACTACATTCTACCACAAACATAGCTAGAATTAAAGGATTATTACAACTGCTACTCCTCACGCCAGTCCTTAAGGTCATAATTTTCCTTAAGATACTTCATCATATAATTAGTTATCTTAACAGTTCCATTGTAGTTGATATGGTCGCCACCATCCATTGTGTCAGTCGACCAATCAAGTCCTATCTCATCTCTCATTAAATTGAAGTCAAGATATGGGATATCATGTTCATCAGCATAGGCTTGAATAGCGTTATGTTTCTGATAGTTCATGCTTATCACAGATGGTGACGAAACAAATAGTAATTTAACATCCTTTTCTTCACAAAGAGCTACAATTTTATCAATGTATATTTGAGTGATCTGGTTAAACTGAACCTTTTCCTCTGTAGGAAACATATATTCTTCCCCTGAATAAGGAGCGAGATCAGTTCTAGGATCAAAGCCTCTAAACGCTGTATACTCACGTTCAGGATTCAGCCCCCACATCATACGCCACTGACTATGATATCTAAGAATTGGTAATTGGTCATCAATAAGCGCATTAGTTGTCATAAGTGCTTCAAGCTTGATGGTTGTGTCATGTGTCAAAACATTTGTTTCTAACACAACAACTTCCGGTTTTTGTTTTTCTAGGATATCTTCGAGAAATAGATATGTTTCGCATATCCTCTGCGCCGGCTGTGAACAACCATAAGAGTTTATCCCCGCCTCATCCCAAAGAATCTTACTAGACATGAATATCATCGCTTCACTGTCGCCAACTAACATAACATCAATAGAATTCTCATCCTCAGTCAGAGCAGAAGCCACATACATATCCTTGTCAGCAACAGCTCCAGGCATATCTAAGCGAATCGGATTCATCGCATAGGAAAGTATCTTCAGAGATACGAGAAGAACAATGATAAATCCCGGAATCTCTAGCCAATATTTAAGATTCGAGTTTTTTCTATCAGTCTTTTTAGAATCCTGCATAAACTAGATCCACCTCCTCAAATCCTGGACCATATAGTCCAAAAATAGCTATCACAAGAATAAGTGACAGTACTAGTGCCCACCTAATAATCATAGGTTTCTTGATGAGAGCCTCTGTCACATCTATTCCTTTTTCTCTAATAATATTCACAACTAAAACGACTATAAGCATCACTAATACAACCAGCCAATCATATACGTCTAATCGCCAGTTGAGTGCTGTACCATTCCACAGGATAGCAGGAGTAAATCCGTCTCCTATACTTCTCAGCATTCTTATACCTTCCGTGAGGTTATCCGCCTTAAATATAAGTTCTCCAAGGAAAATTATTATCCATGTTTTTATAATTCTTATAACATTTACTGCTTTGTTTTCCTTTGAAGTGTGAAGTAGTTCCAGAATCTTATCTCCTACTGGTTCTAAAAGAAGTTCAAAAACTATCACTACAAAATAGAAAAGGCCATAAACAATATATGTCCATTTAGGCCCATGCCAGAGGCCATTGCATACCCACACAGGTAGTAAAGCCATCGCGGATGCAACCATCCTAGTCATATGTTTATTAACTCTTCCCTTTGCGAACTTGCCCCACTTCTTAGCCAGACCAGACATAGATACTGGATAGAAAATATATGTCTTAAACCACACGCCAAGTGTGATATGCCATCTACGCCAGAATTCAGATGCATTTCTAGCAAGGAATGGCTGGCGGAAGTTTTCTGGAATTTTTATCCCGAAGATAATAGCACAGCCTATTACCATATCCATACAAGCAGAGAAATCCATGTATTCCATTATTGTATATATTACCGCTGCCGCCACAACTTCTGCACCTTTAGTACCTCTACTAACATCAAAAAGTACCGTTACTGCTGGAGCAAGTCTGTCAGCTATTACAAGTTTCTTCATAACGCCCCAAGCAAGGCGTGTGTATCCACGGATTATATTCTGAGGCAATATACTATGGCCTGCAAAAAGGTCTTCTCTTATATCTTTATAAAGAGCGATAGGACCCTCTATGATAGTCGGAAAGAAGCAAAGGAATAAAAGCAACTTGAAAGGGTTTCTTTCAGCTGGAATCTTCTCCCAATATACATCTACCATGTAGCTGATTGCCTGCATGGTATA
>CAMKQB010000083.1 GCA_946414825.1 uncultured Lachnospiraceae bacterium | reverse complement strand
TTGTTAAAGTTCGTTTTGTTTGCTCACTAGATGAGCAAACAAAAACCATCGCGTTTTCAGTCTCGTAATCATGTCTCTCAAGCGACAGCTTGTTTATAATACTACTTTAAAAACTCAAAGTCAACCACTTTTTTCAATTTTTTTTAGGAAATTTTCATCTTTTTTTCAAAGCCCTTTTTCATGCAAAAAGAGGGTTGTTTCCAACCCTCAAAATCTTGTGTTAATTTTTTTTAAACCACTATATATTCCAAATAAATATCACATTATAATAAATTTGAATATTTCATAAAATCTATAATAAATCATTTGTCTAAGTTACAAACATATATATGTTAATTCACTGCTATACATTCATAAGTATCTTCTGAATAATATTCGTCTCATTAAATTTCTCCAGCATGACATTTCCTTCTATCATTTCATCGAAGGCCGCGCCGAAGAAGAGTCCGGCTATTACCATGAATATCCATATGATAATAACACCCGCTGCGATTCCAACCAGAAATCCGCCAAGTTTATTAACGCCCGACAGAACCGGATCGGACTCTATCATTAGGCGAATTATCAGACTGATAAGAAGTAGTACGAGCCTCAGCGCAATAAAGACCGCCAGGAAGCATCCTATATTCACTATGAGCCTGGCGCCGTACTTTGCCATATATCTATAGAAGTTATCGACTCCCAGTCTTGCGTAGGTATCGTCATTATTATTTTCTATAAATGACATTTTTACAGAGGACGGGAGATCCAGTGTATCTATCATCTGCATCTGGGTTGCCTTGTCAGGCTGCTCCTCCATCAGTTTCGCAGTTTCTTCCTTAGCCTTTTTCTCCAGGTCGTCTGTCATACCTGCGTCCCTGAGTGACTGCTTCATCTTCTTCTCCATATCCTTCTGGAGTTTTCTATATATCTTCTCTTCCGCCGCCGCGCTGAACTCCGTTTTTTCGACTACATAGTCCGTCACGTATGGATTTACATAGTATGCGACGAAAATAGACAGTATTAAAGCAATAAAGCCAAAGAGAGTCTTGAACAAGCCTCTCCTCAGCCCTACTAATCCGCATATGCATATTATTGCTATTATTCCAAATACCAAGTAGTACATTTAGTTGTCCTCAGTTTTTAGTCTGATAGTCTCAGTTTTATTCTCAAATGTGACCATGTATTCATTTCGTCTTGATGACGGCGTAATAGACTTCACGATGCCATCAAATGTATAGGAGAATTTCTTGCGACCATTACTCTGAATAATCAGACACTGGTTTCCGCCACTAATGATTATTTCATCCTCCGCTGTATAGATCTTGTCATAATCCATATTGAATGAATATTCAAAATTCTTCTTTCCCGACAGATCATAGCTGTACAGGATATAAGCTGTATCATTTTCCTTCTTCTTATCCGGCGCAATGTAACCCAGATATTCGGAACAGTAGAATATACTTGTAGCCTCGCCGCCGTATTTGATACTTCCACGCTCCGATGGTTTCTCCTTCATATTATATAGAAGAATCTCTGTATCGGAAAATGCCGCTACAATATCATTTGTCACGAACTCTACCTTCGGAACCATTTCTTCATCAAAGGAGTAACCGCCCACCATTCTATCAGCGTTCTCATTCTGACCAACCTCACCGAAGTTGTACGCAGTCAGGTTGTTCTTGATATTCACGCCGTCCATCTTGAAGTAGCTGGTGAACAGCTTCTTTCCATCATTAGAGATGGCGATATCCATAGGGTATCCGCTCTTATCTATAGAAGTCTGAATCTCATAAATGATATTTCCATTCTTATCATACATATGTATGTAGTTCGTCTCGTCCGATTCGAGGATAGCTGCAAATGCTCCTTGCTTCGCCACATCTATGTCGCATATAGCGTATGGCATTTTTACGGAGCTGACCTGCCCCTCGAGACCATATACAGCAACCAGGTTTCCACCCTTATCTCCAACTACAGCGTAGTCTCCGCAGACAGAAGCTATCGGAACTCGGAAATCTTCTCCAGCGGTCCAGACAACCTCGCCCTTCTTATTAATGTAGGAAACTCCATCCGGAGTATATTTGAGGATATTTTCACCAAAGGACAGATATTCAGCATTTGAGTCGTACAAAGTCTCAGCGGAATCCACTACTTTGATGCCCTTGTAGGTTCTCATCTTGAGATAAACATATACTCCAACAAGGACAAGCACCAACAGCACAATAACAGCTACCGCCAGGCTTGCTCTGGCTCTTCTACGGCCGAACCTGCGACGTTCGTTTTCACGTCTGGTTTCCTCGGAGCCTTCTACGTATATTACGTTGTCTGTTCTTCTTCTGTCTGCCATGGTGGTTCCTTTTCCTCTTATTTGTCTGGGAGTCACACTTTACAATTAGCTAAGATGTTTGCTCTGGAGAGCTTTGTTAACTGCACTTATAAGTGCGTAGGCGGATGCCTCAATGATGTCTGTATGGATGCCTGCACCGTAGAAGATCTCATCCTGTCCCTCTACCTGAATTGCCACATAAGCACAGGCCTGAGAGTTGGATCCTCTTGTGAGAGCATGCTCGTCATAATTTACTATTTCGAATTTAACAGCAAAATGCCTCATAATGGCATTACTGATTGCATCCAGTCTACCATTTCCCTGTCCATGATAAACCTTGTGAACTCCGTCTCTCTCGATAGTGAGCTCGCACTTGATGCCATCCTCCTGCTGGAAATGGCACTCTGTGAATTCGATAGGAGTCTTGACATTTACGTAATGCTCCTTGAATACGTTATAAACCTCATCCGGCTGAAGCTCTCTATGCTCATGGTCAGATACACTCTTAACAGCATATCCAACATTTTCCTTCATCTTCTTTGGAAGGTTGAAGCCATACTTTGTCTCAAGTATGAATCCAACACCGCCCTTACCGGACTGGGAGTTGATACGAATAACATCGCCGTCGTAGGTTCTTCCGATATCCTCTGGATTAAGTGGAAGGTAAGGGGTTGTCCACATCTGATCCGGATCCTCCTCACGCCACTTCATACCCTTTGCGATAGCATCCTGGTGTGAACCTGAAAATGCTGCAAAGACAAGCTTGCCGCAATATGGCTCTCTTGGGTAGATCTCCATTCCTGTAAGTCTCTCATATATCTCCTGAATCTTTGGCATATCTGAGAAGTCAAGGCATGGATCAACTCCATGTGTATACATATTCATGGCAAGTGTAATGATATCTACATTACCAGTTCTCTCACCATTTCCGAAAAGTGTTCCTTCTATACGGTCTGCTCCTGCAAGTATACCCAGCTCAGCGTCAGCAACGCCGCAGCCTCTGTCGTTATGAGGATGAAGTGAAAGGATAACATTATCACGATACTTCATATTCTTGCTCATATATTCGATCTGGCTTGCATATACGTGAGGAAGTGACATCTCAACTGTTGCAGGAAGGTTGATGATAGCCTTTCTATCTGGGGTTGGCTGCCATACGTCCAGAACTGCATTACAAACCTCAAGTGCATACTCAGGTTCTGTACCCGTGAAGCTCTCCGGGCTGTACTCGAAACGGTACTCAGCACCGTCCTCATCTGCAAGTCTCTTCAGAAGTGCAGCGCCATCGATGGCGATCTGCTTAACTTCATCCTTAGACATTTTGAATACCTGTTCACGCTGTGCCACGCTGGTGGAGTTGTAAACATGAACAACTACGTTCTTAGGATTTGCTCCTCTTACAGCTTCAAATGTCTTCTTGATGATATGCTCTCTGGCCTGTGTAAGAACCTGAATAGTAACATCATCAGGGATTAAGTCTTCCTCAATAAGCTTGCGGCAGAATTCATACTCTGTCTCGCTGGCTGCCGGGAAGCCGATCTCGATTTCCTTGAAGCCTACACGGATGAGCTCCTTGTAGAACTCAACCTTTTCATCAAGACTCATTGGTACGACAAGCGCCTGATTACCATCTCTCAGGTCAACACTGCACCAGATAGGAGCCTTGTCTATATACTCCTTTTTCACCCAGTCGGTACTATCGACAGGTGGCATAAAATAACCTCTTCTGTAATGCTCGAAATTCTTCATAACTAGCTACCTCCAAATTCTTATTGTACTATCTTTCATAAGTTAATGCAATTGGTAAAAGAGTCTGTGAAGCCGTCTCTTATGCGTCTAAAAAATAAAAGTCTCCACAGATCTTTCGATCTGTAGAGACGTAAAATACGCGGTACCACTCTACTTCATAAGCATGCGCTTATGCACTCATCGGTACGGAGCCGGTTCATTATATGCTATCAGCTCTTATACCTTCCCTCTGTAACGGTAGGGATCCGAGTTAAACTACTATCGGACTCTCATTTCCACGGAACCTTTTGTTCGAACCAAGGGAGCCCTGTTTCACTCAACCTGCTCAGGGGCGAGTTCGGTGTGACTATCCTCTGCCTTGCACCACCCGGCAGTTCTCTCGATATCCATGTATATCAGGAATCATCATCACTTACTATTCCCCATCTACGCATTTAGATGGTTATTTAATTGAACTCTAAACTAACACAACGGACTTGAATTTGTCAAGTATATTATTTTTTTGCAAATATCTTCTCAACCATTTCATTCGCATAGTTGAAATCGTCCGCGGATATCTCCTGCTTAGAGAACCCTGCTCGTTCAAGTATGTCGCCCATCTTGATTTTGTCGTTCTCAGAGAACGGTAGCAGGTATTCCATCTGCTCGCTATAGTTCATCTTCTCTCTAAGAGTCGCATCCTTCTTGCGTTTCTTGGCAAGGAGTCTGGAATACTTCATAATCAGCTTGTCGGAATATCCCGCCTTGCTGTACTTAACCCTGTACTTGATAGTAGGATAAATCTTCAGGAAAACGAAAATTAGTATCGCAAGAGCCACGAGACCCATTACAACATAAGCCACGTATCTCATAACTGTATCTGCCCTGGAAATGGTCAGTCCATCGCTGTCGTTACCTTCTACTTCTCCAGCATTTTCATCTCCATCACCGAAGATATTATTAAAGTTATCCCAGAAGCTGTCGTCGTCATCTTCATCGTCCAGGATACCTCCGGTAGGAGTCACTTCGAACTTAATCCAGCCTTCATTTTCGTCATATATTTCAACCCATGCGTGTGCATCGGCATCAGTTGCATCCACCCTGATAAGTGCAGTTTCACCCAGCTCATTGTAGCCATCATAGTGATCGCTGTATCTCTCATTTTTAACCAGCTCACCATTATCATTTACCTGATTCAGGGAAATGGCATAGCCCTCGCAATATCTTGCAGGGATTCCCATCTCACGAAGGATCAGGGTTGCCGCCGAGGCAAAGTGGGCACAGTAGCCTTTTTTGTTGCTCTCCAGAAAATAGTTGATGAAGTCCTGTCTCCAAGGAGTCGCACCAGGTCTGATGGTGTAAGGAATATTATCCTGATAATAATCTCTTATCTGAGTTGCAACCTCACGTGCTGTTCCCTTCTTGATTCCGGCTTCCTTGATGAAACCATCAATCGCCTTCTTATTTTCCTTTGGCACGGCGAGATAATTATCATTTGCCTTATCACCCTCTACTACGGAAGCATTTCCCTCCATCCTTGGATAAAATGTATAAGTCCTCGTCTGATTTGTGAAGACAGGCTTAGTATCGCTATCTGAATAATATGGCTGATAGGTAAGCGCCGGCGCCTCAACGTTAATAATCGTCATATAGCCTCGAGCCGAATTCTTGCCACCCTCATCATAGTATTCCTTAAGGGTCGACACCTCAGTTGGATAGGTATTCTTGAACTCTGTATTCTGATCTATGCTAAGCCATTTATTATCATAAGGCTCATACTCTCCGCCTGTGAAGTTCTTGATGTATAACATTTCTGTTGTATATGGGGTGTACATTACAGTGAGGTCGGTCATATAGTCCAGTGTAATCGAAGACACACCGCCCAGTTCACCGGTGGACAGACCACCGTTGTTTGGATAGTAATTTATAATTCCGAAGAAACCGAGCATGATAAAGTTCTGGAACATATCATTGCTGGCTTCCTTATCTTCGCTCTTCTCCTGCGCCGCATCGTAGTAGGTCTTATCATAAATAATGCTCATGCCGGCAAT
>CAMKQB010000082.1 GCA_946414825.1 uncultured Lachnospiraceae bacterium | reverse complement strand
TCCTTCGGAACCGGAACCACATCAATACTTGTTATAGAATGAACCGGAAGTGATGTAATTTCATTTATGAACCTATCAGAAAGGCTGCTTGGATACTTCTTGATGAAGAGCGCCCTACAGAACTTACTTTCATCTTCAAAATGATCTGGAAAGAACTTCAGCATTCCATTACAGAGATCATTCTTAAAATCAGCACCTACCTTCTTAGCTGACTTGATATCAAAGTCAAATGACTCTTCATCTCCCAGATGATAGAAGTCATGTAGCACCTTGAGTCTCTCATTTCCTGTAAGAGGTACTATCTCAGCACCAAGCTCTATAAATGCTTTATGGATCGTTGCTTCCAGGGTTGCAAACTGAGCCTTAGCTTCCTCAAAATTCTTTCTCTCGATTGTGAGAGTCAGATATCTTTCCTGCTCTATTCCCTGTCTTCCCTCTATGATTTTTTCTTCAATGATATCATTATAGATCTTTCTGAACTTATCGAAGGCATCTCCAGTATACGGAAGCAGTACATACTCCCTAAGCGCCATCATGTTCTTATTCTTATTATTGACCGTAATCTTAAAGTTACAATCCAGAGAATTAAGGAACTTACAGTATCTCTCAAAGATTCCTATCTGCTCATTCTCTGTGGCAGTTGTATAGTTTATGTCCTGAAACTTATAACTCTTGGAAAAATGATTCTTCGAAACCTCAAATATTCCATTTTCAGCTACTGCCATTATCTCTATTGTTTCCTGTATAGACTTCGGACTTCTGTAGAGAGGCTCACTGGCCTTCTTCAGTTCCTTAAATCCATCCTTAAATATTCCCATTTTTATTTCCTCCTGTTAATGCCCACCTCATCCACCCGTGGGTATATTATCTTTAGTTACCCTCTGAAATACTTGTATGCTACTGCACCGATCACAGCGAGCACTACACCGATAATTGTTCCAATAATAGTCTTCTTCATCTTATTCTTCATAGCTTCAAACTCCTCCTTATTGCTATTGTTATTTCCTTCTGTATTAGTATCATCATCCGATACACTAATATCTTTTCTGTCCTTCTTTGCCTTAGTATTATTCTCCTGAAGCTTATACTTCTGAATTTCAGCTTCACCTTCAGTCGAAATATAGGTCAGCGTTCTGTTGCCTATCATAAAATGTATCTTCTTCATCCAGTACTGCATAAAGCTCATCCCGTTATACGAATAGAAGCCTTCAAGTGCTATAGGTGCTATACAGGGAACTGCCACATATGCAGCCCCTGTAAGTCCTATATACTTATAGAGAAGGAGTACTATTCCACCACCAACTATGATGCTGGCAACTGAAAATATAAGCTGCCTTGCAGTAAGACCAAGAACGATACTCTCCTGATATTTATCTATATCCTTATTAATCTCTATGATCATGGCCTCACCTTCCTATCTGTCAGAATGTTCATCTCCACATCTGTGAGCTTACCCTTTGCTCTCATGTCCTTCTCATATCTTTCAGTCTGCTTTGGACAGATATCTCTCAGCTTCTCCGGATCAAAAATATAAAGTGGATATTCTACGAACCCACTCTGCTTCTTAAGACCAGTATCCTCACCAAGCTTATTATCCTTGATGAAATCCTCGATACTTGGAATACCATCAACATCAAGATAACCACAGTATGGTGGCAGCTCATTTGACAGATTCACTGTCACATCTCCGTAAAACTCTCCTTCCTCATTTGGAAGACTAAGTCCGATATAAATGTTGTCATTATTCATGTACTGGTTTATCTCAAGCGATACATTCTGTGTCTCACCAAACCAGTCCTTAATCTCAAATAAATTCTGCATATGCTTTTCCTCCTTATAATCCAAACACCTTACTTGTCAGGTTCTGAGCCCCTCTAACAAATCCTACAGTCATAGCTATTGAAAATGTCATCTCACACAGGTATATAAGTGTCTGTGCCCAGTCCGAATAACTTCCTGTAAATGTCGGCAGGCCTGCATTGATAAATGCATTACAGACCACTATTGCTATAGCCATCGTGACAGCCTCAAATGTCACTGCCAGAAAATGCTTAGCATATGTTGCTGCTGTATTTGCTACTGTTCTGTTTCCTCCAAGAGTAGAAAAGGCGACAGAACCAAGAGGAACTATCACCAAAAGCTTTAGAAATCTGAAATATACTGTGTATATAATAAAGAATCCGCATATTATGATTACTATTGAGAGCAGAGCTGTAAGTATCAGCATCACAAGACTCTCTCCAAAGCCGAGATTCTTTATTATATCTGCCTGGGCACTGTCGATCTTAAGTTCTGACACACTACCAGCCGACATCGAATTGACTATATTTCCAATGGTTGTAAAGAATGCTTTCATAATCGTTACATTATTGGTTACAAGCCATTCAGATATCCCCACTCTTATAAGCATTCTTAGAATCGTTTCAAATCTCATATCTTCTTTTATATCTACACTCTCAGCGCAGAATCCGATTACAAAAAACAGAACTACCAAAGAAGAACCAACTGCTACAAACAGCGGATTGATCTTCTCTATGGCAGACCAGGGACCGCCACCCTTAAAAGCTGTAGGTGACTGTCCCAGCATCGCAAATACCAGACTTACCTGGTTGTTCCAGAAGCCAAATACCATCTCAAGAAGTGCAAGGATCTTATCTCCAAGTTTGAATATATCCATCTATCTTCACTCCCTTCATGTACTTTTATCGGAATATCCGATAGAACTCTAGTATCCAAGGAAGGAAAGTACAGTTGATATACCTGCCATCATGATTCCAGCCACTATACCCTTAAGTGCAGAGTTCATTGTGGAAGAATCCTGCTGCTGATAAGCCTGAGCAAACTCCATTACATTCTTTGCAAGAATGATCACACCTACAGCACCGATTATGGCGATAACAAGTGTCTTAAGGCTGTCCAGTGGTGCAGTTACAGAAGAAGTATCTCCTGCCGCATATACAACACTTGGAAGCATTGTCGGAATTACAGCAGCCGCAGCTGCGAGTGAAACAACTTTTGTCTTCATGTTCTTAAAAAACCTATTCTTATTCTTCATTTTCGTCTCCTTATTTATTCATTCGTAAATTATCGATAAGTATCATTTGAACAGAAAAAGACAACCTCAGATCATATGGCTTTTTCTGCAATCTCTATGCTTGTCATATAATCATCGATTGTCTATTTCCGACTTATTTGAAACAAACGCTCCATCTAAGATTTTTATTCAGTTATCTATATGAACGGGACGTCTCCCGGTTGTAGTATTAATTCATTTCGCAAAATTAAGCTTCACTACTTATTGCGAAGTATATTTCCATCATTTTCTTTAAACCTTGTAATAATCTTTCTCATTGCCACTACTGGCATATCAGGATAGAAGAATTCAAGTATAAGTTCAGATGACATACCAGCCTCAAACGCCGTATGCATCTCAGCCTTCTGTTCCGCCGAATAATGCCATTGACCTATTCTGCTAACGAGAGTGTCATTTCCAATAAGTTCAGGAAGCATCTCTCCAGTTCTAAGTTTGTTATACTCTTCTATTCGTCGTTTTCTCTCAGTATCAGCATCAATACTCTTCGCAATATTTTCATTCTTTTTATTTCCAATTAGAGTTGCCTCAGGGCCAACATTTCTATGGATTACTCTGGCTTTACCACCATCAGCATTTGAAGCAGAATCTGAAGAACCAGATTCTACACTTATCTTATTATCCGCCAGATCCTTTTCAAAACGATCAGCATTATATCTTGATTCATCACTGAAGGCTTCGGAAGGATACTTAAGCTGTTGTGCCTTTCTGTTAACTTTGTTACGCTTCTTTGATGAAGCTTTGGAATTATCTGGAATCATCGTTCCAGCCTTCTTATCAGCCTCCTGTTCTTCCTTCATAACCTTATTCATATCCGTGGTTATCTCTTCCTCTGCAGCAGGATCAACATACTCAAGACTGGACTCAACCTCTTCGTACATCTTTGCCCTTGCTTCCTTCTCATCGTTATTCATGAGCTTTCTCTGAACTCCGACTTCACTTAGGATTGTCATTTCATCCATACTGAGTTTATCTATAAATACATTTTCGCCCTTTTCAGCAAGACCTTCGTAATATTTCAGTGACTCTGGTGTAAGAATCTCATATTCTTTAGTCGCTGTAGTATCGCTACACCGTGTATGAACATAGGGCTCTGCTCCACCATCAGCGGTCTGACTGAAAGCTGGATGTCCCATCGGTTTATACTTTTCATCCATAATAGGATCAAATCCTCGTATAAATATAAGACACTTTTCATTCTCAAATTTTCTTGTCTCATCAGGTGTAAGAAGTTCTCTTCCGAGTACATCATAGTTCCTTGAAGAGCTGCCTTGACGACCTCTTGTTTCTCCATTGGTACGCTTATCAATAGTGGCTTTCCCAAGCAATTCAGATATATATTTATGCGTGCTCTGCTCATTTCCACCGAGGTAGATAAGCGTATCACAGTTGCCCGGAATTGTTTCCCAGGTATCCTTGAAAAGAGCTTTAATCTGAGCAAGGTTCTGAATGATTATCACACTGGATATTTCCCTGCTTCGCATTGTAGAAAGTAAACTGCAATAATCATCCGGAAGTGCAACATTTGCGAACTCATCAAGCATAAATGTCACATGAATCGGAAGTCTTCCACCGCAGTTAAAATCTGCCTGATAATAGAGTTCCTGGAATATCTGTGTGTATAGCATTCCTATAATGAAGTTGTATGACTTATCATTATCCGGTATTACACAGAACAGTGCTGTCTTAGTTCGCCCATCACCATTCACTCCAATACCTAGCTCGGCTAGCTTTAGGTCATCCTCTGAAAGCATATCAAGTACCTGCTGATTCTCCAGGAATGCAAGTCTTGAGTTAGCACTTATGATAATGGATCTTACAGTATCTCCAGCACCTCGCATACATTTATTGTACTGCTTTACTGCCGGATGATTTTCTCCAAGAGGATTGTTATCTGAAAGATACTGCATTCTGATATCCAGTCTCGAAGGTTCACCCTTCTCACTAACCTTTGCCTCACCGATTAGCTTAAGTACTGATTTGAAATTTCTCTCCTCAGGTCTCATTTCCATCCATACATAATAGAATATCGACTGAAGGAAAAGTCCTTCCGCTTTCTCCCAGAATGGATCTGATGGATTACTACCCTTAGGTGTGGTGTTAGCAATAAGGTTAGTAATAAGTTTTACTACATCCGTCTCCTGACGGATATACGCGAACGGATTATATCTGTCCGATTTATCCATCTCCAGAAGATTTATAACCTTTACATTGTAGCCATTCTTCTTGAGCATACCACCGCAAGAACGAAGCAGCTCTCCCTTAGGGTCAGTACATATAAACGAACACTTATCCGGCATCTGCATCAGATTCGGCTTTACTTCAAAAAATGTTTTACCTGCACCGGAACCACCGATTATAAGTACATTGTTATTCAACTTTGTCAGTCTCGTATTAAGACTCATTCTTACATTCTGACTTAGGATTCTGTTAAAACCAATATCTGGATCCTTTAGTTTTTGTACTACCTGTTTTATATTTGCAAACTTAGCTGTACCAAACTCTCGCCCCGGCATCAGATTCCTCTGACTCGTATAATACATAGTAATAGCGATGGCATATACAAATGTCACCGCTACTACACACTTGGGGGTATTCACATTAAAGTAGTTAGCAAATGGATGTTCAAGAACATATGAGAAAACAGCCATGAATTCATCAAAGCGTCTCCCAGGCACCCATGCACCACCTACTAAATATCCGAGATATATGGCAAAGAATCCTCCGAGACCTATCATAGGCCAGAACGGTTTCTTCTTTGTAGTTTTCATTTATCTCTTCTTCCCCTTTCCTGACTTTGGTTTCATAGTTGCAGCCTTAAGAGCTGAGTTTGATTTCTTATTCTCTCCTGCTAACTTATTAAGAGCATCCTCAACCTGCTTTTCTCGTTTTGCCTTATCACGCTTCATCTTCTCATACCTCTGACGAACACCTATTTCTACGCTGTCATAATGTGTAGACTGAAGCACATCCCCCTTCTTCTTTTCCACTACATGATTTGACT
>CAMKQB010000081.1 GCA_946414825.1 uncultured Lachnospiraceae bacterium | reverse complement strand
CATCCTTGTCGGTTGTATTCATAGAATATCCTAAAGCCTTAAGAGCTATCATGAAGCTATCACGCTCTGAATCATACATGTAGATATCACCTGCATATTTAGGATTACGAAGCAGCTCCCAGCCATCCTTAAGGTCTTCCGGATCTACTGTATTCTTATTATAAAGAATACCAACCGTTCCAACAAAATATGGAACAGAATACGTATTATCCGGGTCAAATGGGTATCCCATGTTCTTAGGATCTATATCATCCTTATGAGTTATAAGACTCCAATCAATCGGCTGAAGCTCCTTCTCTTTAATGAGTCTCTCTATCATATAATCACTAGGTACCAAAATGTCATACTCTGATCCACTCATAAGCTTGGTATACATAGATTCATTAGAATCAAAGGTTTCGTAGATGACCTTACAATTATACTCCTTCTCAAAATCCTCTATAAGCTCAGGATCCAGATACTCACCGGCATTAAATACTCTAAGAACCTTTCCACTACTCTTAAGTCCGGTAAAAGCTGTAAAGCAAACCAGTACCACTAAAAGAACAGAAAGAATCTTCTTAACAGTTCCCTTAAGCATAGCAGGTATAAGCTTCGATAGGATAATCAGAATAGCAATCACCAGAACAACTATGGTGGAAAGAGCATTTATCGTAGGATTAGTTCTCTTTGTCATGTTATAAACTACGATAGATATATTCTCTACTCCATTTCCGGTAACGAAATAAGATATAACGAAATCATCAAAGCTCATAGTGAATGCAAGAAGTATTCCCGCGAAGATTCCATCACGAAGCATAGGAATAATTACTTTAATAAGTGCTTCAAATGGCGTAGCTCCAAGATCCATTGCCGCATCGGCAATGCTTGGATCCAGCTGTCTAACCTTCGGATATACTGAAGTGATAACAAAAGGTGTACAGAAAGCAATATGCGCAAGTAACATAGTCAGATAACCCTTAGCCATAACTATAGATGAGAAAAGGATCATAAGACTTATTGCCATTACGATATCCGGATTCATTATAGGAATATTATTGATATTAAGAATAACATCCCTTACTATCTTCCTGCACTTTGAAAGTCCAATAGCTGTAATAGTTCCAAGGATTGTAGAAATAATAGTCGCAAGTATAGCTATAGTCAGAGACACATATACTGCCTTCATTATGGAACCATCTGATATAAGTCTTCCATACCATCTAAGGGAGAAACCAGACATATTAGTCAGACTCTTAGAAGAATTGAAGGAGAATACCATCATTACAACAATTGGCAGATAGAAAAATATAAACATCAGGGCTATATAAATGATATATAGCGCCTTATTCTTCTTATTATCTTTCATCCCTATCCTCCTTTTCCTCCTTATCGAATCTCTTCATGATAGTAAGTCCAATAAGAATAATAAGAGTCAGGATAATTGATGTAGCCGAACCAAAGTTCCAGTTACCAACGGAAATAAACTGATTCTCAATCAGATTACCGATAAGCATATACTGTCCACCGCCGAGGAGCTTAGGAATGACAAATGTCGAAATAGACAGAAGAAATGTCATCATAACTCCATTTATTACTCCCGGAATAGACATTTTAAGAATTACATGTACAAATGTTTGGAAACCATTTGCGCCCAGATCATGTGAAGCCTCGATAAGAGACTTATCTATCTTTCTAATAGATGTATGAATAGGTATAACCATAAATGGAAGTATATCGCTTATAAGTCCAACTACTACCGCAAAATCTGTGTACATCAGAGTCTGTGGCGTAAGTCCCATAAGTGCAAGC
The DNA here is from genome assembly GCA_946414825.1 of uncultured Lachnospiraceae bacterium. Lineage (GTDB taxonomy): Bacteria > Bacillota > Clostridia > Lachnospirales > Lachnospiraceae > Eubacterium_Q. The sequence goes on along the minus strand of CAMKQB010000081.1, from coordinate 4,352 downwards.
AGCTTGTTGATAAGACCATTATCGGACAGAAGACTTATCCATGCATAGGTTCTAAGGAGTGTATTAATCCACATAGGTATGGTAACAAGAAGGATTAATATATCCTGAGCAGAATCATTAAATCTACTTATAAAAAATGCAAGAATATATCCGAATACAAGGCATATAAGCACAGAAATAAGACCAAGTCTAAAGGACTTCGCCAAAACATCCAGATATATAGGTTCTCCAATCTTCTTGAAATTATCCAGAGTAAACTTGATATTTACCAGGGGATTACCACTGGTTGTGAAGGAATATAGAATAATCAGAAGAAGCGGAACAATTATGATAAGAATGGACCATATAAGATATGGCCTAACCATTTTTGTATAGTGTTTCATTTTTGTTTCCTCATATAATTTTTTAATTATTGACATGAACTTCGAAGATATTCGGAAAGTCCGTGCTACGCACTCTATTGCCTGTTTCACAGGCACTTTCCTCATACCTTCGAAGTAGCATGTACCATGCTACTATGGAGTTAAAACATATTCCTTTGCTTGCAAGCAATCACGGAATATGTTTCAACTTCATAGTTCATGTCACCCCTACCATTCCATTGGATACATAACATGAATTTCATCAGGGCCAAAGGTTAAACCAACCTTAAGACCCGGTTCATAATAATCAGTGGTATGTATCAGATAATCTCTATGTTCCGTCTCAACTACTATCTCGTGATGTACGCCCTTGAAGATAATAGATTTAACAACACCCTTTACCTTAGCGTCTTTAGGCTTAACTATGTCAATGTCTTCAGGTCTGATAACAACCTCAACATCTTCATTAAGCTTGAATCCCTTATCAACGCATTCAAAATCTTCGCCATCAAACGAAACCAGCAGATCCTTCTTCATAACAGCCTCAATGATGTTTGACTCACCGATAAAGTCCGCAACGAATCTGTTCTCAGGCTCATTGTAAATATCTTCAGGAGTTCCAACCTGCTGAATGATACCTTCATTCATAACAACAACAGTATCAGACATAGATAGAGCCTCTTCCTGATCATGAGTAACAAAGATAAATGTAATTCCAACTTCCTTCTGTATCTTCTTCAGCTCTGTCTGCATATCCTTACGAAGCTTGGCATCAAGCGCCCCCAGTGGTTCATCCAGAAGAAGTACCTTAGGCTCATTTACAAGAGCTCTGGCAATAGCAACTCTCTGCTGTTGTCCACCAGAAAGACTTGATACATCTCTCTTAGCGAACGCCTTAAGACCCATAAGCTCAAGCATATTTGTAACCTTCTGCTCTATTACAGACTTATCCATTTTCTTTATCTTTAAACCAAATGCTACGTTATCGTAGACATTCATAAATGGAAAAAGAGCATATTTCTGAAATATGGTATTAACCTCTCTTTTATAAGCCGGAACCTTAGTGATATCAATTCCATCAAAAAGCACCTCTCCATCGGAAGGCTCTTCAAATCCGGCTATTATCCTAAGCGTAGTGGTTTTACCACAACCTGAAGGACCAAGAAGAGTAAGGAACTCATTCTCATATATAGTTAGATCTATTCCCTTAAGAACCTGCTGATCTTCAAAGTTTTTAGTCAATCCCTTAAGTTCAATTAAAGGAACTTTCTTTTCTGTTTCTCCCATTGTTATTACTCCAAAATTAAAAAATCTGGTGCGTATAAACGCACCAGACAAATATAGCAAAAATCCACTGATTTCGCAATAAAAATGCATAGATAAATCAAGTAAAATATTCTTATTGATACTTTTTACAAGGATTTGGGTAAATCCTCCAGAATACTTCTAATTTAGAGCCGCTATGTTTGGTTCCTATATAGATAACAGGATCCTGTGTAACCGTGTCTCTACATACGATATAACATTCAGGATAATCCTCCCTATTTGTAATATCACCCTTCATTTTTTTTCCATACTTTAATGGACATAAACAACAACTCTGACCATCATAAGCATTGGGCTTTCCTTTCTTCCAACCAATACCTTTACCTTTAGCATTATCCTGCGCTAGAGCATCCAGCATCTGATCACAAAAGTCCTGTTCCTGCTGTATATCGTGAACAGTTTTAAAAAGTGAATTCTCCCATTCACCTACTTTAACACCTCTTGCCCAAGCAACCGGTCTCATCTTGTGCTTAGTAGTTGGATCCGTAAATTCAACAGCACTAGCATTACTACCTGTATTCATCCAGCCTTCATAAACGCTATCATCACCATTTGCGAGAGCATAAAGAGCTGCATCATATATCATTTCAGCTGTCTGAACATCGACCTTCTTTCTTGACTTTTCAATATATCTTATAAGTGCCGGAGCAATCGCGGCTGAAAGAATAGCCAAAATTGCAATTACAATAATTAACTCTACTAAAGAAAAGCCCCTATTTTTTTTAAGTTCCTTTACCATACGCCCATCATCTTTCTTAGTATATTATTTGTACTCCTTACAACAGTCGGGATTGAGTCTGTAAATAGGAGTATCGCTTGAATCTGTAATCCAAACTTCAAACCTATCTCCCTGACCCTCAGCGTTAATACGTCTTGCTATAAGAAATCCTTCAGGTATGCCATTACCTGAATCCCTCTTACATTTAGGATTGGAGAACTCTCCCGCCCCCTGCTGCTTCTTACCTAGATCCTCTCTAATAATAGTTTAATCTTTATCCCATTCTTTTGGTGGAACATTTAATTTATTATATTCTGGATCAACTGATGGCCATAACTGATATAAACGATTATTTGCTCCTCCTTGAAGAATATGATTTGGTTTAATGTAAAACTGATGTCCATTTAGTCCGGCTCCACATAAAATATGTATCCTTGATTGTTCATCTACACATATAACCCACTGATCCATATAAATGTTGTTAGTAAATTTTAGTTTAAAAATCGCTTCACCCATCAACTCTTCTAGAATGCTTTTTAATTCATTTTTACCATCTGTTTCAACAGACCCAGGTAAATTGTGGCTGACACCATTTCCTATATCAGTAAAATGATAGCCATCATATACATATCCAGCATTCATCATACCAACAATACGTAAATATCCTGAATTCTTGCCTTTTTCTTTCACAAGCCAATTAACATGTTCATTGATATAATCGTATACATATTCATTATCTGTATATGCGGCATTTACTGTAGTTCCAATAGAATCAGCTGTTGCTATATCATCTGCCTTCCTAGCTTTATTAATATATCTTATAAGTGCCGGAGCAATCGCAGCTGAAAGAATAGCCAAAATTGCAATTACTATAATTAACTCTACTAAAGAAAAACCCTTATTATTATGTTCTTTTACCATACGCCCATCATCTTTCTTAGTATATTATTTGTACTCCTTACAACAGTCGGGATTGAGTCTGTAAATAGGAGTATCGCTTGAATCTGTAATCCAAACTTCAAACCTATCTCCCTGACCCTCAGCGTTAATACGTCTTGCTATAAGAAATCCTTCAGGTATGCCATTACCTGAATCCCTCTTACATTTAGGATTGGAGAACTCTCCCGCCCCCTGCTGTTTCTTACCAAGGTCCTCGCGGATAAGACCGAGAAAATGCTGCTGCTCGGCAACGTTATTAGTAAACGTGCCATTATTCTTGGCTATAGCAATCTTCTCTATCTGATAACCATAGGAGGTGGTAAATAATGCTCCAGTATCTATATGATCAGCATCCTGTTCAGTTCCATTTTCAGAACCTTCGAAGGAATAAGCCTCACCATAAGCAGCATTTACAGCCCCAATAATAACACTGGCAGTTTCAATATCGCTCGCTTTTCTGGATTTATTTAAATACCTGATAAGAGCAGGCGCTATAGCAGCCGCCAAAATAGCCATAATAGCTATTACAATTATCAGTTCAACCAGCGAAAAACCTTTGTTTTTACGATTATTAATTGGGCTGACAGGAATAATAAATACTTTTTCCATATCGAAATCCTCTTAAATAGTGCATACGCCGAATAAAATAACGGCAATTAATAGAGAATAAAAAAACTACTTTTTAGCAGGTTAAAAAAACCTATGCCAAACAGTAGTAATACTTTGCAACTGGCTACCTGATTCATTAAGCTCTCACCCTCAAGGAAACCAGGCCCTATAGCTTTGCGTCACAGAATCACTCCTGCTTTGCCCATATATGTAATTATTTTATCATCATTTTTGTATAAAAGCAACAAATATGACACTTGTTCATATATAATTCACACAAAAAAACACATATTCAAGAAAAATTAAAAACGTTTGTCAATTAAATAGACAAACGTTTAAACAAAAGTGCGGATAACAGGAGTTGAACCTGCACGGGATTCCCCACTAGAACCTAAATC
>CAMKQB010000080.1 GCA_946414825.1 uncultured Lachnospiraceae bacterium | reverse complement strand
GTGCAGCAAGGATCTGAGGCTCTCTTCTCTCATATGATTCAAATAATGCCATTTTTTATTCCTCCTTCTCTTACTGCTTTCTTGGATCGATACACTTAACAGCATCAGCAACACGACCATACTGTCCTGAAGCCTTCTCGAAAGCTGTATTTGCATCATCACCAGCCTTGATGAAGTCCATCATCTTACCAAAGTTTACATACTTGTAACCAATGATCTCATCATCCTCATCAAGAGCAACATCTGTAATATATCCGTCTGTAAGTTCAAGGTATCTAGGTCCCTTATCAAGTGTACCATAAGTTGTACCAACCATTGAACGAGCACCCTTTCCAAGATCCTCAAGACCAGCACCGATCTGAAGACCACCCTCTGAGAATGCACTCTGAGTTCTTCCGTATACTATCTGAAGGAACAGCTCTCTCATAGCTGTGTTGATAGCATCACAAACAAGGTCTGTATTAAGTGCTTCCATAACTGTAAGTCCTGGAAGAATTTCAGCAGCCATAGCTGCGGAATGTGTCATACCTGAACAACCTATTGTTTCAACTAATGCTTCCTGGATGATACCATCCTTAACATTGAGGGAAAGCTTGCAGCATCCCTGCTGAGGTGCACACCAGCCAATACCGTGTGTATAACCGGATATATCCTCAACCTTTTTTGCCTGTACCCATTTTGCTTCCTCTGGAATAGGGGCAGCACCATGATGTACTCCCTGATGTACAGGGCACATGTTCTTAACTTCTGCTGAGTAAATCATATGATCCTCCTTAATTTATTTTTGTGGTAGGAATTAAATATCTATCTAATATTTAACGCTCCTCTCATAATAACAGAAAACCACTTAAACAAAAAGTGGTTTTCTGAAAAAATTTATATTTTTTTGATTTTTTTAGTTTACGCTGAAGAGAAGCTGACCGTAGCTTGGGAATGGCCAATCTCTCTGAGATGTAAGCATTTCTGCCTCATCAACGTATTTTCTAAGCGTATCCATAGCTGGAAGCATCTCATCTCTAACGAATTCAGAGGACTGGAAGACATTTTCCATATTCTTAAATGTAGCAAGTGCCTTCTCAAGTGCCTCAACTGCTTCAAGTATGCTATCTGTCAGCTCTGACAGTCTCTCCATTGTAGATACTTCGTAGTTAACCTTGATATTAGGGCTAACCTCTCTCATAAGAGATGTAGTCTGAGCAAGTCTGAAGATATATCTTTCCATTGCAGGAAGATAATTCTTTCTTACCATATCTACCATTGTAAGTCCTTCGATATTAACGGTCTTAACATAGTTCTCAAGCATGATCTCACATCTGGAATGAATCTCTGACTCAGTAAATACCTTGTGACGAATAAGCATTTCCTTATTCTTCTCATCCAGCAGCTTAGGCATGGCATCAGCAGTAGTTCTAAGATTAGATAGTCCTCTAACCTCAGTTGCTTCCTTAATCCACTCCTCGCCATATCCATTACCATCAAAGAGGATTCTCTGATGATCAGTGATTACTCTTCTGATAAGGTTATGAAGCGCACCCTGGAAGTCCTCTGCCTGCTCCAGCTCATCTGCATACTGACGAAGACTCTCTGCAACTGCTGAGTTCAGCATAATGTTGCAGCAGGCAATACTATTTGAAGAACCAAGGGAACGGAACTCAAATTTGTTTCCTGTGAAGGCAAATGGTGAAGTACGGTTTCTATCTGTTGTATCCCGACTGAATCTTGGAAGCGCGTGTACACCCAGCTTCATCTTAACCTCTTCCTTGCCCTGATAAGAGGTATCATTCTTAATAGCTTCAAGTATTCCTGTAAGCTCTTCACCCAGGAATACTGAAATGATAGCAGGAGGTGCCTCATTAGCACCAAGTCTATGATCATTTCCTGCTGTTGCAACAGATAGTCTCAGAAGATCTTGATAATCATCAACTGCCTGAATAACTGCACAAAGGAACAGAAGGAACTGAGCATTTTCAAATGGTGTCTCCCCTGGAGATAACAGATTGATACCTGTATCTGTTGTGATAGACCAGTTGTTATGCTTACCGGAACCATTTACACCAGCAAATGGCTTCTCATGCAGCAGGCACTCCATACCATGCTTTGCCGCAACCTTCTTCATTATTTCCATAGTCAGCTGATTAGAATCAGTTGCTATATTAGTTGTTGAATATATAGGAGCCAGCTCGTGCTGTGCAGGAGCCACCTCGTTATGTTCTGTCTTCGCAAGTATTCCAAGCTTCCAGAGCTCCTGATTCAGGTCCTCCATGAATTCTGCAACTCTTGGTTTGATAACTCCGAAGTAATGGTCATCCATTTCCTGACCCTTAGGAGGCATAGCTCCAAAAAGAGTTCTGCCTGTATATTTAAGATCTGGTCTTCTGGAGAAAACCTGTTTATCTACCAGGAAATATTCCTGCTCTGCACCAACGCTTGTCTTAACGTACTTAGCATCTGTACCGAAAAGCTTAAGTATTCTCATAGCCTGTCTGTTGATAGCCTGCATAGATCTAAGAAGTGGGGTCTTCTTATCCAGTGCCTCTCCTGAATAGGAACAGAAGGCTGTAGGTATGCACAGTGTATGATCCTTGATAAATGCAAAGGAGGTTGGGTCCCATGCTGTATAACCTCTGGCTTCAAAGGTTGCTCTAAGTCCACCAGATGGAAATGAGGATGCATCCGGCTCACCCTTGATGAGTTCCTTTCCCGAGAACTCCATAACTACTCCGCCATCAGCTGTTGGCTCTATGAAGCTGTCATGTTTCTCTGCAGTTACTCCTGTCAGAGGTTGGAACCAGTGAGTGTAATGTGTAGCGCCATGCTCTATGGCCCAGTTCTTCATTTCCTCTGCAACTGCATCAGCTACACTTTCATCCAGCTTTACATTCTCATCGATAGTTTTCTTAAGGGAAGCATATACTTCCTCTGAGAGTCTGGCTCTCATCTCTCTGTCGTCAAAGACCAGAGAACCGAAAATCTCCTGTATGTTTGTTTTATCCATATATTTCTCTCCTTTTCAAAACATTCTTAAGTTTACCATCAACATTTGAAGTGTTCAACCCCTTACAGACTTAATATATTAAGGATATGGGGTGCTTTACTTAAGAATTTAAGAAAAATACTTACAAGAGAGTCTTTACATACCCTTAATTATTTCATAAAATGATAAAGTATCATATTTATATAAGGATAAATATCATTTCTATATAAATGTATGTATGAAGGACTAGGGGGTCAAAATGATAGATCATTATAATGCTTTTATATCCTATAAACATGCGCCGGAGGATAACCGGGTTGCCGAAGCTGTTCAACGGGGACTCGAACGTTTCCACATTCCGAAAAAGATTCAGAAGAAAACCGGGATGAAGAGAATCCAGCGCGTCTTCAGAGATAAGGACGAGCTTCCTATCACAAGTAATCTATCTGGCACTATTGCGTACGCACTGGAGCATTCAGACTATCTGATAGTTATCTGCTCCACTAATACAAAAGAATCTATGTGGGTGCCTCGCGAGATAGAATATTTCCTGCGCAATCACACTAAACAACAGATACTTACAGTTCTTGTAAATGGAGAACCTAACGAGGTTATTCCTCCTATGCTTCAGTATGATGACCGTATATATAATAATCCACAGGGACAGCAGCAGATGTTTAGATTTCCTCTGGAACCACTCTCCTGCGACTACAGACTCCCTATGAGAAAAGCCAACCATGTTGAGCTGCCAAGACTTGCCAGCTGTCTAATAGGATGCTCTTATGATGAGCTGATGAACAGACGTAGACAGTACAAGATGCAGCGTATGGCTCTTGGTTTCGCCGGAGCCCTTGCTATACTTCTGGGCTTCAGTGGATACATGGCTTACAGCAGATATAGAATACATAAGACCTATCTCGAGTCACTAAGAAATCAGTCAAAATATCTCGCAAAAGAATCTGAGAAGCTGTTGGAAGAGGAACAACGAATATCCGCAATCCAGCTGGCGCTTGAAGCTATGCCAAAGGACAAAAAGGACGACAGACCTGTCACCCCTGATGCAATCAGCGCTCTAAATTCCGCAACCCTTGCTTATGTTTCTGAGTCAACCACTAACATTAATGCTGAATGGAATTATCAGCTTCCTAATACAATTAATAAGTTCTACGTGTCTCCAGAAGCAAATACCCTAGCAGCCCTGGATAATTCCGGAGTACTAATTGCCTGGAATACTGCAAGCCATGAGGAGATCCTTCATTTGGACACCCCGGATCAGAAGATCTGCGGTATCCTCTACTTAGATAATGACACTCTACTCGAATGGAATTATGAAGTTGCTACGGCATATGATCTGAAAAATGGAAAAGAGAAATGGTCTTACACCTTTGAAGAGAGCTACTCCAGCGCAGATTCCTTTGTCGTCGTCGATAAATATTTATATATCCTGCTCGATAGTGGAAATCTGGCAAAAATAAATATAGCCGACGGAAAAGCAGAAAAAAATATCAAGCTGGATATGGGCAAAAACGAAGGAATAACTATTAGGAACATGTCGGTATCTCCAAACGGAACAAAGCTTGCATTTTCAGGCTTTGTGGATTGGGAAAGCTACACAGTTGGAGTGATTGATCTAAACTCCGGCAAAGTAACCTTCACTGACACAACAGAGGATATGACCAGAGATGTAATCTTTGCAGATGATAATAATGTGATGGCAGCTTATTCCAAGGACTACATGAATAGTAGTATGTCCTTCGGAAACAAATCTGTACTATCTGCCGACCACTCAGTTATCAAATGCCTGAAGGCAAGTGATCTCAGTGAAGTATGGTCTGCTGACTTTGTATGTAATGATGTAATGGTTCAAAGCGGATTCCTGTCACTACCTGAATCAAAATCAGTTTGTTACTTCTGCGGCAATATAGCTACCACATATGATTTAAAGTCCGGAGAAGTTAAATACGAAAATAATGTAAATGATTCAATAATAGACGCAAGTGATAGAGATGGCGACGGAGTTCCTATTTATATCACAGAAGATGGTGGTCTGGCTTACCCTGCGGCAGATAATGATAATAGTGTAGCTTACTCCAAATATCTGACCGATAATATATCAAAGGCTGTAGTAAATAACGGGGTCTATGTGAATAAGCAGATGACCTGTGAGATAATCTACTATGGAACAGATGTATATGATAAGTCCTGGAAGGAAATAAAAGAAGGTATAACTCTTAGCAGTATTTACAATGATACCTATATGGACGAAACTGTACTGGCTATTATTACCTCAGAGAATGATAAACCCGGACTTCTGGCATATAATCTGGAGGACCCCTCCAAGATTCATCAGCTGGAACTGGGCGGCGATTCAGCCTATAGCTATGATATACTAGGCACCTACGATGGTAAGCTTTACATTGCCAGCTCCACAGGTGGCAGCTACAATCTTGTAATTGTAAATATGGCAACTGGAGATATGGATTCCATTGATACTTTCGAAACCTACTATTCTCCTGATAAGGTAGCTTCCTTCTCGAATGGTAAGCTGACATATACATACTCCAAGGATTACAAGGACAACTACGTTGTAGTTCAGAATATCAAAAACAGTAAAACCGAGGAGTATCAGCTTCCAACAGAAGACTTCGCACCAACAATGGCTCCTGTATATTTTGAGAAAAGCAATATTATATATTATGCCGATGAAGCAGGCGATTACTTCATAAATGCAAAGAATGGCAAAGTTCAGGAGATGGGACTTCCTGCATCATGGATGGACACAAGCATGATAGCAGCCAGCAGTGATGAGCAAAGCTTTGCAATAACTGATAAATCACAGATACAGCTTGTGACACCAGATGGAAGCACTAAGTTCACTATATCCTGTCCTGGTGTAGAACCCACCGGAATGGCCTTCTATAAGCCAGAAAAAGCAAAGGAAGAACAGCTGCTTGTTGTTTACAACGATGGAACACTTTATAGATACTCTGCTACCACCGGGGATGTGAAGGGAAAATCAGAAATATCCTACTACTATGGCGGCACGGATTCGGCAGAGTTCATTTTCAGTGAGGACGGTTCTAATCTGTATATCCAGTCAAGTACACTTACGAATATAATAGATATAAACAGCTGGACCGAAACAACTTATATAGAGCGCTGCTTCGGATACCACAAGAAAACCGATAGATTTTTAACCTATTCAAATCCTACTTATGAAGAGGTTAAGCATCA
>CAMKQB010000079.1 GCA_946414825.1 uncultured Lachnospiraceae bacterium | reverse complement strand
TGTTTCTAGGATTGCGAGAATTGCTTTAGCAATGGAGCAATCCGTATGTCATATGGTGTCAAAAGGAACTTTTGACACCTACATCATAATAAAAAATGATTTTGCTAGCATTAACATTTATCAATTTCAAAGGGATTATTTAGGAGATTACCATGCCACCTATTACAAATGACTGGGCGGACGCCCTGAAGGAAGAATATAAAAAGGATTATTACAAGAAGCTTTTTGAATTTATTGGTCACGAATACGCTACTACAACCGTTTACCCACCAGGGGATGATATATTTAATGCATTTCACTTAACTCCCCTTAAGGATGTGAAGGTTGTAATCATCGGGCAGGATCCTTATCATGAACCAGGGCAGGCGCACGGGCTTTCCTTCTCGGTTAAACCGGGAGTGGACATCCCTCTATCACTGCAGAACATATATAAGGAGCTGGCGGATGACTGCGGCTGTTACATACCAAATAACGGATACCTGGCCAAATGGGCTGAGCAAGGTGTACTTCTGCTGAATGCTGTGCTCACAGTTCGCGCCCATCAGGCTGCCTCCCACCAGAATAAAGGATGGGAGCAGTTTACGGATGCTGCGATCAGCGCGCTAAATGCCGTTCAACGACCACTTGTATTTATGCTGTGGGGAAGCTTCGCCCGAAGCAAGAAAACTATGCTGGATAATCCTCAGCATCTCATCTTAGAAGCACCGCACCCTTCGCCTCTCTCTGCTTACAGAGGCTTTTTCGGATGCAAACATTTCAGTAAAGCAAATAAGTTCCTGACCGAGCACGGCCAGGAACCTATCGATTGGCAAATTGAAAATATATGAGTAAATAAGAACCGTCCCTATATACTCATGAGTAAATAAGAAACGTCCCTATATACTCATTACTTTGCGTTGACTTTTTCGAATTCTTTTACTATCTCTTCGTCTGGAGCTGGTGTAACAAGGCTCACGATTACGATGAAGATGATTGCCACGAGGAATGCAGGAGCGAGCTCGTACAGATCCCAAGCGCCACCCATTGGGCGAACTGCATATTTCCATACGAATACCATGATTCCACCAGAAAGCATTCCAGCGATTGCCCCGAACTTATTCGTTCTCTTCCAGAACAGGGACATGATCATTGCAGGACCAAATACGGCACCGAAACCTGCCCACGCGAAGGATACGATATTAAATACTGAGCTGGATGGATCCCAAGCGATTACTACTCCAAGAACCGCAACTACTACAAGTGTTATTCTTGCCGTAAGCATAGCTGCTGTCTCACTAAGATTGATCTTGAATACATCCTGAACGATATTTTCTGAAACAGCTGAAGATGCAGCGATAAGCTGTGAATCAGCCGTCGACATTGTTGAAGCAAGTATACCGGCAATGATGAGACCGGCTATAAGTGCATAACCAAATCCATTTCTGGATATGTGATCTGCCAGCACTACTATAAGCTTCTCAGCCTCTGATGTAGCTGTATAATCTGCTGTGTCCATGAGGAGCTTAAGTGAACCACTCTCTGTCATAGCACGTCCTACAACTCCAAGGAATGTAGCAACTCCAAGTGAGATAACAACCCAAACAGATGCAACTCTTCTTGAAAGCTTTAACTTATTAGGATCTTCTATTGCCATGAATCTTAGAAGAATGTGTGGCATACCGAAATAACCAAGTCCCCAACAGAACATTGTGATCTTATTGAATAGTCCATAAGGAGCACTCTCATTTACATACTGAGCTACATCACCTGCAGCAGCATTTACATGTGTTGTGCTCATTCCGAGATAACCCTTGAGAGCATTTGCATTTTCTATAACAGCTCCCATACCCCCGGCGTTATGAACACCGTAAACAAGAACGATGATGAGCGCGATACTCATTACAATTGACTGAATGAAGTCAGTGTTTGATGCAGCAAGGAATCCACCTGTTGTTGTGTATCCAACGATGATGATAGCTGCAACTATCATGGCAAGCTGGTAATTAACTCCGAACAGCTGTGAGAACAGCTTACCACAAGCTGAGAAACCTGAAGCTGTGTAAGGCACGAAGAATACGATGATTGCAATGGCGCCAATGAGAAGAGTTATATTGTATTTATCCTTGAATCTCTTCTTGAAATATTCAGGCAGTGTAATAGCCTCGAGCTCTGCTGTATATTTTCTAAGTCTCTTAGCTGTAAAAAGCCAGTTAAGATATGTTCCAACGGCAAGTCCGATGGCAGTCCAGCCTGCATCAGCGATTCCTGAGAAATACGCCAGTCCCGGAACGCCCATCAGAAGATAAGAACTCATATCTGATGCCTCGGCACTCATGGCTGTTACAAAAGGTCCCAGCTTACGTCCGCCCAGATAGAAATCTCCGACATCCTTTGTTTTTCTGGATGCCAGGAAACCAACTATCAGCATACCTACCAGATAGACTACTATTGAGACAATGATACCGATCTGCGAAATAGTCATTTGATCATCCTCCACTTAATACTTAAAATATAAAATTCCGCCCAGTTTCAGTGCTTTACAGCACTGAATCAAAGCAGAATTTAGTTTATCATAAGTTTTTATATATTACAAGATTGTAGTAATTTTGTCCCTTTTTAGCCATTATTTTCTGGTGTGATTTCTTCACTTTTGTCTGGTGCATTTTCCATCTTGCCAGTCGTCGCGAAAACTATCGATCCCAGCAGAAATGGAACAACCATTGTGTAGAAGCGGTAAAGTATTGCAACCGCCGCTGATGTGTTACCAAAGAGTGGTGTGAAAATAAGAGCTATCACGAACTCCAGGGTTCCCGCACCTGCCGGAGCAACCATAACTGTTCCTATCATATTTACGGTAGCCATAAGAGCGACGCACGTAAGTGGCGAAGCGTCATTTGTCGCACACACTACGGTTGCAGCAATCGAATACCACAGGGTCATCTTCAGCATCTTAAGAAGTGTCACTCTGAGGCATAGCGTCTTATGCTTCCAGAAGTAAAGTCCCGCCTCGTTAAATGTACTAATCTGCTCTACCAGTTCTTCCAGCTTGTCCTTATATTTTACAAGGAGCTTCTTCTCAAAGAACCGGACTATCTTAATAAGTAGTCCCGCGAACCTCGTCGATGCCGAAAGCGTTAGCAGGACTCCAACAATGGTAAAGGAAATAACAGAACCCAGCACTCCGAACTTCGCATATTTTATGACCGTTGGCACGCCTGCGATATAGAGGTAAATAAAGCTGATAATTCCCAGGATAGTTATTCCGAGCTTCTGATATGCATACTGTACCAGCGTAATTCCCGAGGAACGTCCCGGCTCTATATCATGCTTTGCGATATAATAAACCTCAGCAATTCCGCTGAGTGAGCCCAGAGATATCAGCTTGTAAAAAGCGCAGTATAGACCACATTTAAATGCCTCAAACCAGGTCATCTGCCTCTTCTCATACATAGTCATATCATGTATAATTCTGCCCTCCACTACAAAATGCAGAAGCGTCGCAGCAAGGCATAGGAGAGAAACCCAGAAGGGATGATGTCTCATCTCATTTATCGCGTCGTGAATCTCCTCCTTCTTCCAGAAATATACAAGAACAAGGACCACCAGAATGATGACCCACTTAATGATATTCCCTATTATATTTTTTCTGTCTTTCTTTTCCATAGCACCGTCGCATCGAAAGCGCCCCACCCATCAGCGATAACACTAACAGACGAGGCGCCACATCAAAAGTTCACAAAAGTTGTCACAGGAACCGTCCCCACTGGCTCTATTTGTAGTCGTATTTGAGGACTGTTACTGAGAGTGGTGGAATGTCGAGCACAATAGAGTTCTTCATTCTATCAGCCGGCTTATCCTCTGCCTTAATGACTTTCTTAAATCCAACATTTCTTCCGAGTCCACCATACTTCTTATCATCGGAGGAAAGAATTTCCTTGTAGGTTGTGAGACAAGGAACACCTATTCTGTAGTCCTTTCTCTCAACAGGAACGAAGTTGCAGATAAACATGATCTGATCCTTAGCTGTCTTGCCACGTCTTACAAATGCAACTATTCCGCTATCTGCATCATCAACCTTGGTCCATTCGAATCCCATAACTTCATTGTCATTATAATACAGAGCATCATAGCCTGTATACAGATGGTTCAAATCCTTAACGAAGTCTTGAACTCCCTTATGAAGTGGATTGTCCAGCAGATACCAGTCGAGCGATCTAGCCTCGCTCCACTCTCTCAGCTGAGCAAATTCCTGTCCCATGAAGAGAAGCTTCTTACCAGGGTGACCCATCATGAAACCGTACGCTGTACGAAGATTTGCATATTTATCGAATTCAAGTCCTGGCATCTTGTTGATCATAGAGCATTTCAAGTGAACTACCTCGTCATGAGATATAACAAGTATGTAGTTCTCAGCATATGCATATGAAAGTGAAAATGTCAGTCTATTGTGATTGAACTTACGGAAATATGGATCCAGCTTCATATACTCAAGGAAGTCGTTCATCCAACCCATGTTCCACTTAAAGAGGAAGCCAAGTCCATTCATATCTGAAGGTGCTGTAACTCCCGGCCATGCAGTAGACTCCTCTGCTATAAGGTAAGCACCTGGATTTCTCTCCTCCATAACCTTATTAATATTTTGAAGAAGAGCTATGGCCTCAAGGTTCTCCTTGCCACCATCCTTGTTAGCTACCCACTCACCGTCTCTCTTTCCATAGTCGAGATACAGCATAGAGGCAACAGCATCAACACGAAGTCCATCTATATGATACTTCTCAACCCAGAAGAGAGCATTTGAAGTAAGGAAGTTAGCAACTTCATTTCTACCATAATCGAAGATATATGTACCCCAGTCAGGATGCTCGCCCTTACGTGGATCAGCATTTTCATAAAGCGGCATACCATCGAAACGTCCTAGTCCATGAGCGTCTCTCGGGAAATGTGCCGGCACCCAATCAAGAATAACTCCGATTCCGAGGCTATGCATATAGTCTACAAAATAAGCGAAATCCTCAGGAGTTCCGTATCTGGAGGTTGGCGCATAGTAGTTAGTTACTTGATAACCCCAGGAACCATCAAAAGGATATTCTGCAATTCCCATAAGCTCAATATGTGTATATCCCATATCCACAAGATACGCACCTATTTCCTTAGCATATTCTCTATAGTTGAAGAACCCGAAATCCGAATCCTCTATCTTCTTCTTCCAGGAACCTATATGACACTCATAGATGGACATAGGTTTCTTCATGCGATCAACTCTGCCCTGCTTCTTGCGCTCCGCCATCCACTTATCATCTGTCCATTTGAGGTTTGAGATATCAACTACGATATTTGCATTATCCGGACGTACCTGATCCTGATTTCCATATGGATCCGCCTTATATAAAATGTCACCATAACGAGTAAGTATCTGATATTTATAGACAGCCCCAGGAAGCACATCAGGAATAAAGAGTTCGTAAACACCTGATACACTATGAATCTGCATAGGATTCAGAGCGCCGTCCCACATATTGAAGTCACCAACAACAGATACACGACGAGCGTCTGGTGCCCATACCGCAAAGTATGTACCCTTAACTCCATCTATAGTCATTGGATGTGCGCCCATCTTGTTATACACATCGTAGTTCTTACCTTCAGCAAAAAGATATGCATCAAAATCAGTAAACTGACCATCAAATGCATATGGATCTGCAGACTCAACAGTTGTTCCGTCATAGTACTCTGTTACGAATCTATAAGCTGTTCCTTTGAATTTTTTCTTTGGGAAATATGCTCCGTAGAAGCCTTCTTCGCTTATCTTCTCCATCGGAACAAGAGTCTTGCCCTTTGGAGTCTTGATAGATACGCTCTGGCTGTGAGGCTTATAGCAGGTGATAACCTGTCCATCGCCATAATCATGATTACCTAAGAGATGCTTAGGTGCATTTATCTTACCATCAATAAGTTCATCATAGAGAATCCAGTTGATCCAGTTCTGTAGTTTATCCTTCATGTAATACCCTCCGATTAGCCCGGCAGAAACACCGGATTTTTTTACCCCTTTAAGTTAAACTTTATTGTATCAAAAATAGTCTCTTATCTCAAGGAATAAATGGCATCGGCGGGAGCTGCGTAACTGGTATCACCGAAAGTTTAGATAAAGAAAAAAGGAATCCGTGCATCACACAGATTCCTCTGAATTCATTTTAGTTCAAACAAACTAGTTATATATTACTCAGCCATCTTGTTAACAGCAACTGTGAGACGAGAAATCTTACGAGCAGCTGTATTCTTATGATAGATGCCCTTGTTAGCAGCCTTGCTGATCT
>CAMKQB010000078.1 GCA_946414825.1 uncultured Lachnospiraceae bacterium | reverse complement strand
TATGGTGAAAAGGTTGCCGATATCGTTAAATCAAACTGTGGTATGAAAATGTTCATCGGTTCAAATGATATAGGTACCTGCGAAGAGTTTTCAAAGCTATGTGGTAATATGACAGTTAGAACCACATCCACCTCTTCCTCTATAGGAGCGAAGGCGGGAGATATCAATCTGTCCTCTCAGACTCAGGTTAGACCGCTTATCTATCCATCTGAGTTGCAGATGCTTAACAATAAGGAAAGTACCGGTAATGCAATAATCGTTACATTTGGTAACTTCCCTCTGAAGACCAAGTATACACCTAGTTATTTATGTCCATACTACAAGATGGGACGTATGGATATGGAAGAACTTAGAAGCCATATGTTTAGAGCTGATGAAGTTTTCTATGATCTTGATAAAAGAAATGAGATAGTTCTTGGTAAATCTGAGGACGGCGACATACAGGAAAGCGCTTAAATACGGGAGTGAATCATGAAGAAATTCTTAGTGACATGTATCATAATTATATTTGGAGTAATGATGCTACCATCAGGTGCATTTGCTGCTGAAGGAGATGAAGAAAGCGGCGATGATACATCATATGAAACTTCAGGACAGCTGGATCTTTATACTGGCGAACCAATTAAAAGTGATGCCAGAAGTTCCGTCAACACTGGCGTGGTTAATGTCAGTTCAGGTATTATGTATAATTATTCTACACATATGTTTAATTATTCCACAAATGGAGGCACATTCAGTGCTTCTGTAGCTGATGGCATGATTGTAACAGACCCCGTTAATCTGGCTCTCGATGGAGAGTTTAATATTAAAATGTACAAGGATGGAGAGGTGCTGGATTCCATCCCGGAAATGGTAAGTGATCCCGGCAATTATGTAGTGGTAGTTTGGGATGATAATAGTGAAACACAGTTATGTAGCTTTCAGATAGTCAGCAAGGTGACAGGAGCAGTGTCACAGTATATACTTCCAGATGGATTTGTTGCAACTTCTCTCTATATAGAGGGAGAAGAGGTAAGAGCTGGAAGAGGATCTGTAGAAATGCAGGAGGAAGGATATTATCAGCTTACCTATCGTTGTTCAGCAACACAGATAGATTATAATCTCGACATTACAGTCGATCATACCCCACCACAGGTTAAGTTTGTAGGCTTAGAAGAGGGAAATATAGCCAGAGGCCCTGTAACACTTGAAGGCCTGGGCGAGAATGATACAGTTTACGTTACATTTAATGATAAGAACTCACGACTTAATATGTACAATCAGGTTAAGGAAAGTGGTAGATATCATATAATAGTTACAGACAATGCAGGAAACTCAGTTGAAAAGAGTTTCAAGATTCTTGTGTATTTAAATGTGAAATCAATAGTATTTTTACTAATATTTATAGCCATTATTATAGGACTTGTAGTAGCGCTCTACATTTCCAGAAAGAAACTTAGGGTTAGATAACTGGACTTAGTTTAAAGGTAGGTGCAGAGTTATGACAATATACTTTCTCGATATAGAAGAGACTATAAATGGCTGGATACAGTCATTTCTCGAAAATACAATATGGCGGCTACTTTATTATATAGAGATAGCAATATGCAGGATTATAGCTCTTGTAGAAGAAATAATGATGATTTTTACAGGAGAGAAGCCTGTTATCTATAATGATGAAGATACATTACTTATAGATGTTTTCTTTCAGCATTCATCTATCAGAGGTATATATGGAGCCATGGCTCTTATAGGTATAGTCTTTGCTTTTGCTTTTGCAATAGTGGCAGTCATACGTAAGGTGCTTGATCTGAGAGGTAAGCAGCAGGGTGTCACTCTGGGAACTATACTAGGCAATCTTATTAAGAGTATATTCATTATACTTATGATGAATTTCTTCATTATGGTTGCCATTAGTACCACAAATGTTTTGACGCAGCAGATTAGTGAGGCTATTACAAAGGGCGAGGGCCTTGCGGTTGAGGGAAAACCTCATACCTTCACAAATGAAGAGTACGCGACCATGGCTCGTATAATTAATACTATAGGAAACTATTCTGTAAATCCTTCCTATAGATCCAGGTACAATCTGAATGCCTGCTATAATGATATCAGACCTGATCTCCAGTATCTGGGACAGCACGGTGTATTTGATTTCCGTTATGATAAGGTAGATGAAAAAGGAAATCCTGTACCTTCATGGCAGAGTATTATGCTTGAACTTGGTACCGCTTATAATTATAACACTGAGGCGCCGCTCGACTCCTATGATGAAGGTCTGACCAATGCTATGCTTGATGCTATGGAAACACTTAAGGCAAATCAGAATCTATATGTTTATAAGACAATAGAAAGATCTGACGTGGAGGCTGAGAGTGGTCCGATACCTATGGACAGGATTCTTTTTCTGGCTGGAACAGTAGGTACACTGGATGGTCAAACAGCGGCAGCAAGAAATGATGCATATAATAAGGATCCATCCTTCTTTGATAATATTCGTCTTCCTTTCTATACAGATGGGGATAAGATGTATAGCTTTGATGAAGTAAGGAAGGTTTTTGATCCTTCTCCAATGAAGACAAATTATGTACTTGTTTATTTCGTGGCTATAGCTATAGCAAAAGAAATGCTGGTTGTTATAGTTACTTGTTCACTTAGAATATTTAACCTTTTAGCGTTATATATAGCATCTCCACTTGCCATAGCAGCTATGCCGCTGGATGATGGCGGTAAGTTCAAACAGTGGATGACAGCATTTGTAGTACAGCTCCTTACTATTATAGGTATGGTTATATCATTAAGACTTTTCCTTATGTTCCTACCTATTGTTTGGTCACCGAGTCTCAAGGTTTCAAATGGAGTCTTTGGTGCCATCCTAACTCTGATAGTAAAAATGATTATCATGTATGGTGCTATACATGGAGTCAGCAAAGTAAATGGTATCTTTACCGGTATTCTTGCAGACAGTGCGGGATATCAGGCTATCACAGCATCAGGTATGCGTGATACAGTTGAAAATAGTGCGGTAGGTAAGAAGCTCTCCGGAATGAGTGCTGGAGCAATGGCTGAAAAGGCTACAAATCAGGTCGGTAAAGGTGCTGCTAAACTGTCAGGTAAGATGGGACTTGGTAAGGTCACAGATGCTCTTGGAATCACATCGGGGGCTAATGATTCTGCCAAGGCTGCTAAAAATGATCCTGGTAATCAACAGGCTGAGAAGCGTAAGCAGGAAAGAACCATGAAGTCTCTTCAGAGAGATCTTGATTATGCTAAAAAGACCGGCAATCATCTCAATGGTCAGAAAGCCTCTGCTAATGATATCAAGATGATGGAAGGTACTCTTAATCATATGAATAATGGAAGTAGCTTCAAAGATGCCAAGAAGATGGCCGCAGCTGATATCAAGGCCGATAAACAGGATGATAAGCAGAATGCTTATCTGGATGCATTAGAAATGAGGAATCCACCTCCACAGAGAAATATGCCAGCTAATCAAAATAATTAATTACCTAAAGTGAGTAAATAGATGAGATTAATTCCAGGTAAAACAAAAGTAAAAATAGAACTATTTAAGGGGATAACGCTATCAGACGTGATAGTCGGAATGGTGGGACTGATACTTGTAACACTTTGTACAGTATCATCCCTTCCCGGAAGATGGATATTTGCACTTATAGTTGCAGCTATTTTTGCATTACTTATCTTCAGACTGGATAGTGAACCGGTATATGTATTCTTATGGCATATGCTGAGATATAGGGCTTATCCTAGAAGGCTTCATCGCTTATATAGCGATGAAGCTTTGGTGCGTAATGAAACAGGTACCAGAGAGGATACCATCAATGCATTTTTTGAAGATGATGGAGCTGAGAAACAGGTAGAGGAAGCTGACAAGGTTGCTGAAAAGGAAAAGAAGGCCCAGCTCAAAGCCATCATTAAGGAAGAAGATAAAATCCTTAAGAGCAAAACTGCTACTGAAGAAGAGAAAAATGCAGTATGGCAGGCAAGAGCTGAAAGAACAGCAGCTCGTAAGAAGGAAAAAGAAATCAGTAAAAATGCTGATGCCAGTTACGAGGAAATATCCGACTATATGCCATTTACAAATATTAAGGATGGCTTCATAGAGTACGGTGGAGATTATTTTGGAACTGCTATAGAGATAGATCCACTGGAGTTTAGATTTTTCTCAGAGTATCGTAGGAATAACTCTATAGAGCTCTGTCTGGGACAGGTTCTTAGAAGCCTCTCAGGGGATTATGGAGCAAATATAGTTAAGATTCAGAGACCGGTTGTCTACGATGAATACCTGGATGCGGAGTATGACAAGCTGGATGCACTGAAAGCCTCCTATGAAAGTGGTCTGCTGACAGAGGAAGAGCTGAAGGCCAGAGTTGAGATACAGTATGACCGTATCAATGATGTGCTTTCTCTATGTAATGAAGATAAGGTTATAGAACCATTCTACTATTTAGTCCTGTTCGAAAAAGATAAGGGCAGACTGAATATGATAACAGAGCAGGCTATAGGTCTATTGGAACAGGGCGAGATGACAGTTCGCAGACTGGATGACAGAGGCCTTGCTCTATTCCTTAAATATACAAACTCTCTGGATTTTGATGAGAAGGAGATAGATAAACTGGACCCTGAAAAGTGGGCTCAGTGGGCAATGCCTGAGGATGTGAAGTTTACCATGAGAAAAATAGAAGTAAATGGTATGCTGACACACAATATGAGGGTCGTAAACTTCCCATCTGTAGTAGGAGATGCCTGGCTGGCAGGTGTTATGTCATTTCCTAGTACCAAGGTAATGGTAAAGATTACACCTATGGATAGAGAAAAATCTATAAAGGCTATAGACAGATCCCTGTCAGAGCTGCGTGGTCAGTATATGGCTACCAGCCTGGATTCCAAGTTGATAGAACTCCAGGAACATATAGATACATTATCCACACTTCTTGTGACTCTTCAGAGAGACAACGAGGCGCTTCTGTCCGTCAATATATATATAACGGCGTATGACTCTGTATTGACTAAGATGGATCCTATACTTGGAGAGAATTTCAGTACACTTCAGACTTCTGTTGCAGATATGAAAAAATCTGTAAGAAGAAGCTGGGGAGAAGCAGGTATGACCTTGTCAGGTATGGACTTCCTTCAGATGCAGAGCTTTATAGGTTCACAGGTTTCTGCCTATGATCCGATGATTAAGGAGGCAAGGGGTATACCTTCAAATACCATAGCAGGTATGTTCCCTTGGATATATTCACATATTTCAGATAAAGGCGGTATCAAGCTGGGATCTTCGGATGGAGTTCCAGTCTTTATCGATTTCTTTAGAAGAGACGAGGAAAGAGTTAATTCCAACATGGTTATCGTTGGTAAGTCTGGTTCCGGTAAGTCCTATGCTACTAAGTCTCTGCTGACCAATCTGGCCTCTGAGGATTCCAAGATATTTATACTTGATCCTGAGAACGAGTATTCAGAACTGGCAAATACACTTCATGGTAAGGTAATAAACGTAGGAAATGCGAAGTACGGTAGACTGAATCCTTTCCATATTATTACTGCCCTGGATGATGACGAGGCAGGTGAAGAGGGCGGTGGCCCAGGAGGAAGCTTTGCTACTCATCTGCAGTTCCTTGAGGAGTTCTTCAAACAGATACTTCCTGATATAGATAGAGATGCTTTGGAATATCTTAACTCTTTGGTCGAGAGACTGTATCTGAACTTCGGCATCACACCAGAAACTGATCTTTCAGAGTTTGGTCCTGAGGATTATCCTATATTTGATGATCTGTATGATGTAGTCTTAGCTGAGTTTGAAAGAACCAATAATGAATATCTGAGACAGATGCTTCGTTCACTGGTTAACTATATAGCTAAATTCTCAACAGGAGGACGTAATGCAAATATCTGGAATGGTCCATCAACCATAACCACAGATGAAAACTTCTCAGTATTTAACTTCCAGTCTATGCTGGCAAACAGAAACTCTACTATAGCAAATGCTCAGATGCTTCTGGTACTGAAATATATAGATAATGAAATTATCAAAAACAGAGACTATAACCTTAGATATGGTCTTAAACGTAAGGTTGTTGTAGTTATAGATGAGGCACACGTATTTATAGATACCAAGTTCCCTATAGCTCTGGACTTCATGTTCCAGCTGGCTAAGCGTATCCGTAAATATAATGGTATGCAAATTGTTATTACACAGAATATTAAGGACTTTGTAGGAAGTGAGGAGATAGCCCGTAAGTCAACAGCTATTATCAATGCCTGCCAGTACAGTTTCGTCTTTGGATTGGCACCTAATGATATGGCTGACCTTTGCAAACTGTACGAGAAAGCCGGTGGTATCAATGAGCA
>CAMKQB010000077.1 GCA_946414825.1 uncultured Lachnospiraceae bacterium | reverse complement strand
TAATGATCTCATAAATCTAAAATTTTAGAATGTTATTAATATAAATTATTTTATTATTTATCTTGTACGGGACGGATGGCACAACCAATAGTACGAATGTAGCTTCCCATAAAATAACTGGCTGGATCGTCAAGTAGAGAAAAACCTCGAGCCCATGCATAATAAGAATCCTTATATACGTTCACATCAGCAGACCAATATCTACCCTGACTAGGTTGGCCACTTACAGAATTTCCATTAAAAATACCAGTAGCTGGAAGAAAAATTGAATTACCATTTTTACCAGTCACCTTAAAGCCACCGTTGGTCCATTCCCATGTACAATTATTTTTCAATTCAAGCATTTCCTTCTCAGTTGGCATACGCCAACCCTTTCCCCATTTTACATGAGCAACATCATATTGGGTATTACTAATGTTACTTCCAATGTTCTTATAACTTTCCTGAGCATTTAAGTCATCAGGAGTATCTGATAATAATCGATAATTATCAAAAGTATAAGAATCTTTCGGCTCTGTTTCACCCCAGGCATAATAATTGCCATAGTCGGAAGAAGATTGAGCGCCTACATTGATACTGGACCAGTTTACACTTAAACCAAGATCAACAGCAGTACCAACCTTCATGGTTGTATCACCGCCAGGAGTTTCACCACCGCCAGGAGTTTCGCCACCGCCAGGAGTTTCGCCACCGCCAGGAGTTTCGCCACCGCCAGGAGTCGTTCCACTTGATTTTTCATCATACACCGGACGAATTGGGAAATGAGTACTCTTTTCACTTGAAGAAACAGGAGCATATCTACTATAAATAGTAAGATAGTACGCTTTTACAAAATCAGTTTGACATTCAGAAGTCCAATAGTATGCTGTCTCTCCCAAATAATTTGGAGTAGTAGTATTAACGGGTTTATAGCCAGCTTGAGGTATGAATATATAATTATCTTCCATACCACTACCTGTCTTACCGTGTATTATATAACCATTCAATCTAGAGCCATTATAATCATTCACGTACTCACGAGGGCACTCTAACAATTCCTGAAACTCTGATTGTGTTGGGAGACGCCATTTACTACCCCATAGTTCATGAGCTATATCATATTGGGAACCGCTAATATCTGTAGAAGTGTTCCCTTTCGCATATTCTGAATTATCAGTGGTATTCAAGTCACCGGTAGCATCTCCCCAACCATAGTAGCCGCCAACACTCAACTCATTATCAGCTCCTATGTTCCATGTAGCCCATTTAACACTTAATCCAAGATCTACATAACGTGTCTTAAGCGTAAAGGAGAGAACATCGCTATAGACATAACTTCCATCAACTTGAGCGAAAGCCTTATAATAATAAGTAGCGCCCTCTTCTAGATTATCAATAGAAAAAGAGAAAGAGTCTGACGTGGGGGAAGCATCCACGCGCTTCGTGGAAGAAGCTTCTACAGTCAATTCGTCTTCACTCTTGGCAAAGCATATTCCAAAACTTGTAATATCAAACTTATTATAGTCTCCACCAAAAGCACCACTCAATACACAAGACTTATAACTAATATTCTCTGCTCCGTTAAGTGTAAGGGAAACAGGTAATCGATAGTCACCAAAAACTGGACGGATAGCAAAGCCTAGATATCTTTCTAAAGCAATTATTATTTTCTTTTCGTCTTCTTTTGTAAAATTCAGGGCTTTTGCACATCTTGTATTATCCAGATCAAGCATTCCAGACCAATAGAAACCTTGAGCATCTTCACTTATAGTCTCACCATTTCGTTTTCCTGTTACAGGTAAGAAAATACTGTTAGAACCATCGTTCTTTCCTGTAACTCGGAAGCCATCTACTTCATCAACTGTTTCCCATGTCCAGATACAATTATCGATGAGTTCCTGAATTTCTGATTCAGTAGGTAAACGCCATGAGTCACCCCACATTTTCCTAGCAATATCATACGTATCCGCTACGATATGACCACTTGGATTTTCTACTGGGAAATACTTTAAGTTTGTAGCATGATTTCTACCTGAGATATCTCCCCATCCAACAAGATTACCTTTTTCTGTAATGGAATTAGCACCCAGATTATAATTTGCCCACTTTACGGAAAGACCTAGATCAACGGCAGTTAAATCATCCGGTGGAGTCAAAAGCGGAGGAGTGTCTAATGCAAATTTAATAGAATCTATTTCCCAAGCATAATAATCCAGTATTGTACCATCATTTAGATGAATATACACCTTTTGCTGTGCATTACTATTAGTGACACACA
The DNA here is from genome assembly GCA_946414825.1 of uncultured Lachnospiraceae bacterium. Taxonomy (GTDB): domain Bacteria; phylum Bacillota; class Clostridia; order Lachnospirales; family Lachnospiraceae; genus Eubacterium_Q. The sequence continues at coordinate 4,153 of CAMKQB010000077.1, read as the reverse complement.
GCAAAAGGAGAAGTATTGAGAATAAATATTTTTTCATTTATTTCCTACGAATCTTAAAAGAATTATTATCTATACGAATAACATAAACTCCTCTTTCTAGCGGAGCTAATGATATATTTAATTGATTACCATTTAAATGGAAAGGAATCTTATATTGTCGGCCATCAAGACCAAATATATTGAATTTTGATTTTTCATTAACACCACTGATAAAGACATTTTCTCCATCAAGGTAGGTAATTTGAACGTATGATGAAAAAGATAAATCCTCATCAATTGAAGAAGTGGCTGAATCTACAAAATCAATCCGGACAATATCTTGATATGAATATTCATCAAAAGTCATTTCGACATCTGCAGCTTTTACAATAACATGGTCATTGTCGAAAGTAACAACAGGATTATTCTCTAATAAATAACCAAACTCCCTACCATCACTAAAGACAACACGAAGCACATCACCATCATGGCTGGCTACAGCATTGCAGACACCCATAATAGCAATCATTGATAACAGAATAAACCTATTTACTATTCTCATTGTTATTTATCACTACTCCAATTATCTTGATATAAGTCGGAGATTCATTCGTATTCGTATAAAGTGCAACCTTTTGTTCAAAAGGGCCGTAATTAGATAACTTAGTATTTAATTCAATATGAAGAGATACTTTATCTCCACGATGAATGATTCTTTTAGATGGTTTTGTATAAACACAGGTACAACTTGACCGTACATCTTCAATATATAAAATATCTTTACCCTTATTAGTGATTTCTAAAGTTGAAGTATGAATAACAGGAAACCTCGGAATCTCACCAAAGTCTACTACCTTAGAGCTTACCCATAACTTAGGATGCTTACCGGCACAAGCTGTAAGAGAAACAAATAAGATTAAAAGAACAAATACCTTTCTAACACTCATCACATCAATTAATAAAGCCACTTTTGTTCTACACCCTCTGCATCAGAGTCAAGCAAAGTGAGATACCACTTGCCATCGAAAAGTACAGGATTCAATGAAAGTATCATTACACCAACCTCTTTCTGAAGGTCACCAGACTTAGAAACCTGAAGAAGATATCGAACCTGATTATTTCGGTCGCTATTCAACCAGATATTTTTTAAACGTGAACCATAGTTAGGCAGCTTATTATACAATTTAAGATATCTCAAACGTTTCTCATTATTGAGCGGTAAAATACTATCAGTATGGAATTCATAAAGCATATCAGCAGCAGCTTCATAATTCTTAGCATTAATATACCCAATATATTGATCCACTAGATTTGTGATATCAATTGTATCCTGTTTACTATACACCATAGAGGCAGGACGTACATACTCATTAATGTCATGTTTCTTTGCTTTATCTTTTCCGCAGGAAACAAGAAGAGTAAATACCAAACCTATGACAAAAATATACTTAATATTCATTTTATATTTAGAAATAAGGGGAGGAGTATATACCCCTCCCCTCTGATTTAGATTAGAAAACTATTTAGTTCTTCTTTGCATTTGCGTGTGTACGGATAACCTTCACTGTTGCGATAGCAGGAACCTTACCCCAAATGTACTCAACTGTTACAGGAATCTGCAGACTGAATTCAGTCAAGGTATTACTCAAGTTCTTATAAACAAGCTTGCCACCATCAGCTTCAAAATACTTAAAGTCAAGTTGGTTGCTTACTTCCTGCAGAGAAACAAACTTGTCGTTTGTAGCTTGTCCAAGGTTAGCAAGAACTTTAGCATTGGTACTAATTACCTGACCGTTAGTTACCATATCGATAGTAATACCCTTAATTCCATAGTACTTATAGTAAGCACCATCATTACCACGGGAATTCTCCTTACCATTCCATGCAAGACGCCAGTCATTGAACTCTACGAGATCAGCAAGCTTAATCTCCTGGAGACCCTGAACACTTGCATCCTCAATAGTCTTGCCATCAATGTTGTAAACATTCAGTGGACGGAGGAAGCGCACGTCGAAGGTATTGTTAGTGAGTGGAAGCTCATTACACTTGTTCTTAGCCTGCAAGCCAATTACCGCTACCAAAGCACCATTAAGATCCTGAGCTGCATGAGCATTCAACAGATCCTTAGCATATTCATTCTTCTGATACTCAATCTTCTGAGTCTTTACATCGTTACCAACAATCTTAGCAACAGCCTGCTTGTCACTCTTATCCTTCTTCATGTAAGCATAGAGAGTCAGACCATCATCAGAGATTAACATATTGTACTCATTACCAGTAAGTCCAATAAACTTATTATTATCATTAGACTTATCGAAAGCAAAGGTAACTTTCAGCTTATCAACAGCATACTCACCATCAGTAGGATCTGTAACAGTAATAAGCTTAGACAAATCACCTAAATTACCGTAGAATACATCACTGAATGTAGCGTCAAGAACCTCAGCTGTACCACCAGCGTTATCCTCAGGAGTCAGAGTATTACTATGAATCTCATCAAATCCTTCGAAACCACTAGTACCGGTACCATTAGTAGAATACCAGAAGTTATCAATCAAAGTAGTAGCATCAAGCTTAACAGTTCCCTCAGGTTTATTCTCTTTATATGCTCCAGTTGTGAAAAGTACATAGATATCTGGCCATTTCTTCTTATTGTCTGACTCAAATTTAATTGCGCGCTTATAAGGAGCATCTTTACCATTTTCTATAAAGTACTTCTTAGCATCATCACTAGAAATATTCCATTCAATGATACTTGTTCTTGTACCATCTTCAGCTGTTGCAACATCATGACGAACCATGATATCACCGATAGCTTCTTTAGCATCTTTAAATGTTGCCTCGCCATCTTTTTCATTTACTATCTTGACTAATTCAAACTGCTTCAAGACGTCACCTTCCTTCACCTCTTTATAATGAGCCATAAACTCCTCACGAGTAACTTTAAACTTATCATGGATATCATACTCTGTAACATACCAGGTTGTCTTATAATTCCAACCTTTGAAATTACACTCACCATTATAAGTATAATCATCACCGTTATAAGAGATAAACTTATCTGGCTGATCAGGTTCAGGACCCTGCTCTGGCTCAACGATCTGAATACGAATATAACCATATTCAAGAACCTTTTTAGTTTCAGAATCAATCAAAGAAACACGTACCAGCGGAGTACGTCCTACTTCAGTTTCACGAATCTGATCAACACCGAATTCCTGCTGCTTACCTGCTTTGTCAGATGGCTGCGGACGGAAAATAGAGCCCTTAATAGCTGCGTGTGCAGACTCACTTGTCTCGTTATCACCAAGGATAAGTTGTGTCAACTCGAACTTGAACTCGAGACCATATTTCTCCATTTGAGCAGCAGTCAATTCAACATGCTTCTGTTCTTTATCAGTATAGTGAAGAGCAACAAGTGTCTTCAGGTCAAGACCTTTGTCATTATTCCAAGCTACAGTATCTTGTGGCAATGCCTCTTTTGCGGCCTTAACAGTTGGGAACAAATGGCCAGCTTTGGTCAGCTCACATGCATCCTTTTCATTAGCAACCTCCATCCAGTTTACTACATCATCCTTATGAGCAATCTTCAGCTCTCCAGCCTCCTCTGCAATAACAGCAGCCCAGTCAGAAGTAATAGTAGTATCCTGACCACCCTTAGTCAGATTAACCTGAGTAGCGAAAGTGGTAACCATCTTATCTGTATCGATCTTCTTAATCTTACTCTTATCATTAACAGTAAGGAAGACATTAAGCATACCATTTTCAACTTTCTTTTCCTTAACATTAAATCCAGCAGCAGCAGCACGTACAGCGATATAATCATAATCGTCTGACAGCACCTTAACCTCTGCGTTGCTCAGATCAGCACTTGACGGGTTCATGTAGTAAGAAGCCACAAAGTCCAATACCTTGAAACCATCTTTGCTAGGATAACGACCATCGTCATTTACGCCATATTTCTCTTCGACATTCCAAGCAGCATCCTTCCAATCACTTGAATAATCCTTATAATTCAGAGAAAGTATCTTAGTAGCTTCGATACCCTCATAGTAGCAATCGGGCTTGAATACGAGAGAGCGGAGAGAAGTCTTGATCAGCACGTTCAACTGGCTCAGACCTTCCTGCAGATCCTCGATATCGTCGTTAGCCTTATTGAGGTCTTTTCTCAGCT
>CAMKQB010000076.1 GCA_946414825.1 uncultured Lachnospiraceae bacterium | reverse complement strand
TTTATTACATCACTTATATTTGGAATAATGTCGATGTACGGTGCGATTACCAAGAAGGATCTGACGGGATGGGGACCAATACTTTTTGCTGGTCTGATAGGAATAATAGTTGGTTCGCTTATTAACTTCTTTGTAGGTTCAACTATGGCTGATTATGTAATAACAATTATTGGAATTGTAGTATTTATGGCATATACAGCGTATGATGTAAATAAGATAACTAAGATGTCCAGAATGAATTCAGGTCTCTCGGCAGGAGTGCTCGGTTTGTACGGAGCTATGGAGCTATACCTTGATTTTATCAACCTGTTTATCAGACTTCTTAGGATTATGGGTAAGAGAAAATAACCAAATAAAGGGTTAGATTATTCTAACATTTGTAGTTGTTTTGCCAACTGGTTTGGGTTATAATGTATGTCGCGATTAATAATGACGTACTTCGGTGTGTCAGTATAATAAAATAAACGGAGGTAACAAAATGTTAGTTTCAGCAAAAGAAATGCTTGAGAAGGCTGTTGCTGGTGGATATGCAGTAGCACAGTTCAACATCAACAATCTTGAGTGGACAAAGTCAATTCTGCTTGAGTGTGAGGAGCTTAAGACTCCTGTTATACTTGGAGTATCTGAGGGTGCTGGTAAGTATATGACTGGATTCAAGACAGTTGCTGCTATGGTTAAGGCTATGGATGAGTCACTTGGAATTACAGTTCCAGTTGCACTTCACCTTGATCATGGTTCATACGAAGGAGCTAAGGCTTGCATCGAGGCTGGCTTCACATCAATAATGTTCGATGGTTCATCACTTCCAATTGATGAGAACATCGAGAAGACAAAAGAGCTTGTAGCTATCTGCCACGAGAAGGGTATCTCAATCGAAGCTGAGGTTGGTGGTATCGGTGGTGAAGAGGACGGCGTATCATCAACAGGTGAGTGCGCAGATCCTGCAGAGTGCAAGATGATCAACGATCTTGGCGTAGATATGCTTGCTTGTGGTATTGGTAACATCCACGGTAAGTACCCAGATAACTGGGAGGGACTTCAGTTCCAGGTTCTTGAGGCTGTTAAGGCTGAAGTAGGAAATACTCCACTTGTACTTCATGGTGGTTCAGGAATTCCTGATGAGCAGATCAAGAAGGCTATCTCAATGGGCGTTGCTAAGGTTAACGTTAATACAGAGTGCCAGCTTGTGTTCGCTGCTGCAACTCGTAAGTACATCGAGGAAGGCAAGGATCAGCAGGGTAAGGGTTACGATCCACGTAAGCTTCTTGCTCCTGGTGCTCAGGCTATCAGAGATGAAGTTAAGGATCGTGTTGCTGTATTTGGTTCAGCTAACAAGGCTTAAACATTTTGAGATTTTTGAGGGGCGTCACATTTGTGGCGCTCTTTTTTGTTTTAAACAGAATTTTTAGAAATAACTTACAAAAAGTTGTGTTAATTTTGTGCGATTTATGGTATTATTGAGACTAGCTATGAATATATGGATAATGGGGGAAAAAGGAGACTGAAAATGATCCTACTTGAAACACAAAAGGAAGCGTTTAGCAAACTTAAAGATGTAAGAATATTTGGTAACGACGAAGAGGGAGAACGTATAAATGGCGATCTTCTTATTGTAGGTCTAGGCGGTGTTGGTGGTAAAATTGCAAGTGCTCTGAAGGGAATGCTCAGAAATGAGATAACATCAGAGGATAATATACATTACTTATTGATAGACTCAGATATTCCGGAAATGGAAGAAATGATTAAGGCCAGCAAAGAAGGCGATGGTCTTAATGCAATGGAGATTCTAAGTATATATAGACCTAATCTCGAAGATATACTTGAGAAGGGCTATAATAATCAGCCGGTTCAGGCTAGTCTGGCTCGTTGGATGAGTCCTGATTTCCCAAAACTTAACATCGGTACAGAGGGTGCTAAGGGCAATAGACAGGTAGGAAGACTTATGTTCTCAAATGCTTATGAGGATATGAGAATTCTTTTATTTGAAAAGCTTGAGGATATGTATAGTGATTCTGTATCCAAGAAGCTCGATATTATAATTGTCAGCAGCACCTGTGGAGGAACAGGAAGTGGAATCCTGGCAGATGTTACTTACAATATCAAGGCTTATGCGAAGTCAAGAAGGTGGGAGAATGTAAGAGTTGGTGGATGTCTTCTTATGCCGGATACACTCTTTGCTAACAAATCCATTTATGAGGATGACGAGCTGAGAACACTCCTTCTTGCAAATGGTCAGGCTACTATGCTTGAGGTTTCCGACTTCATTCAGGCGAAGTATGAAGGAAGAAATTATGTATTTGAAAGCACCTCTCATAGACTTAGTATGAGTGATAATATATTTGATAGCTGTATGCTGGTTTCCGGAAAGAAGGATGAGCAGGGTTACATTCCTGATGGGATAATCTTCAGTGATGTTGCTTACTTCTTATACAAGCTGGCACATAACAAGTATATAGACGACGCGGATGAAAACGGAAAGCGTAAGCTTCTCAGAGATTCCTTCTTTGAGAAAAGTAAGCTGGGATATTTCAAGGTCGTTAATGAAGCAGATTACAAGATTCCTATTAAGGAAATAGAGAACATAGTTGAGCATTCTGTATTTACAGAGGCTTATTCAAGAATGAACAGGATTCCTGAAAAGGATGAAAAGATGCAGGCTGATATACAGAGCATTTTCGGTGAAATCAAAACCTTTATGGAAGGTGCTCCTGGAGATGAGATTGATCTGTCTGTAAATGGTCTTATTAAGACTGGTCAGTTCCCTGCTCCTGCTTATAAGGATATCAAGAAGAGGACGGATAGACTCAGTACTATGCTTCCACGGGCGCTTGATTCTGTTAAAACAGACATTCCTGTTATCGCTAAGTCGCTTCGTATCAAGATGTCTCAGATGCTTGATTCTAATATAGAGAAGTACATGAGAGAGTATGGTCCATTTATTACCATGCGTATCATTGGTGCTGCCGGAATCGGTGGATGTGAGAAGGATGAGAATATGGTTGCAGAGGTTAAGGCTCTGGAAGACACGCTCTCAAAATATACTCCATCAGACGATTATGAAGGTATCATCAACTCTATCCTTGGAATCGTAAAAAAGAGGCTTTTCGCATTTCCTTCTGCTAAGCGTGAAACCGAAACTGGTTATCACGAAGCGTGCATCAAGAGTGCACTTGCCCAGGAGAGAAATATGCTCATGGCTGAGCTGAATTCACAGGATGTATTTGGTGATATCATTAGACAGCTTCGTCAGAGGGCAGAACAGCTGAGTGATACATTTTCACAATTTGGACAGGATCTGGTAAATGCTGTTGAGGATCTGGCTATTCAGGGTAGAAGAATAGTTGATTTCACTCTGACTGATGCTAAGAGACATGAATTTCTCCCAACAGATTATGTGACAGAGGACAGAATAGAGCAGTTCAGAACCGGACTTATCAATATGATGGTAAATCACGAGGCTGATATAAATAGTGATAAGATTGTTCCTGTTGCTGATGAGATGGAGCATGTATACAGGAACTTCCTGCTGGGGCTTGGTGTATATCCTAATGAGAAGGTTATTGCTGCAGCATTTGCAGAGAAACAGCCGTCCATGCAGGATATGAATGCTATGTTCGTGTCCTTCGATAGCGAGGTTCGTAGAGAAGTTCTCAAGACTGCTGCAAAGGCATTTGTATCAAATGCAATGGAGAAAACAGCGAAGAAACAGCTGTGTATAATGAAGGATGGATTCCAGGATAAGGTTATGAGTCATAGATATATATCACTTCCTGATTCGATGCCACATTTCTCCTCCGCTATGAAGGAGATTCTGACGGATGCGCCTTACAATGAATCAGCTGATTCTATGACAACAAATATTGGTGAACAGGTTATCACCACAGATGATTTCTATTCAGGTGTACGTGTAAATATGCTGGAGTGTGCAACTGAAATGGAGACAGCTTATGGTCAGGTAGTATCCCGCGGTACTTATATGGGACTTCATACCTATGATTATAAATAAGAACAGAAAGGGGTTACATTACATGGAAAAGGAAGAAGTAAGACAGTCGCTCAAGGCTCTAGTGGAAGAAGTTATGCCGGAGTTTGAGGATGTATCAATGGATGCGGAAATAACAAGTGAGTATGGTGTTAATTCTGTTTCGATTATCAGATTAATTGTAGCTGCAGAGGAGAAATTTGGGGTTAAGTTTTCAGACTATGAGCTGAGTCTGGAAGACTATAAAACATTTGATGATCTGGCAGCTGTAATTAAAGCTAAACTGGATAAGGTAGACTAAGGAGGGGTGACAAAATGGCTAAGAAGAGATTACCGGTAACAAAGAATCCGCTTATAACATCATGGCAGTGGCATGCCACACTTTTTTCTATTCTTTCAGAGGATGATAATGCCAAGAAATGGATATTCAGTAACTACATTCAGCTAAGATGCTACAACATTGAAGAAATATTCACGGGAGACGAGATGCTTCTTGCAGATATGATGCCAGGTAGCAGTTCTCTCAAGGAATGCCCATATCTGATTACTTCCCTTATGACTAAGGAACAGATTCAAAGCTATTGCGGAGATATAGTTGATTTCATTATCAAGACTATCGACCTTGGCGGATATGTATATGGAGTATTTGATGAGGCTAAGATACTGAGTGATGTAGAGGTTGATTATAAGTTCCCTCACGAGCTGTTCATCTATGGATACGATCTGGAAGGAGAAGGCTTCTATTGTGGAGACTTCACATTTAAGGATAAGTATGCACATAACAAGCTCTCCTTTGAGGATGTTCGTAAGGGCTATAACGTTATAACTGCTGCAGAGGATCATATGTTTAAGGATGATTACAAGGGCACAAGAGGTCTATATGTAATCTTCAAGAATACCGATACCTGCTACTATGATGTAGATACAACTCTTATAAGAGATACACTTCGTGAATATCTGAACTCACAGGATACAAAGAATCATTTCCGTATGATGAGAAACCGCTTCAATGATACAACCTTCGGTGTTGAGGTATATGATACAGCGCTTGAAAGAGTGATGAAGCAGATGCAGTCAGAGGAACCTGATTTTGATATCAGAGCTTTACATGTAATGTATGATCATAAGGTACTGATGCTTGAACGAATCAAGTATCTTATGGCAAATGGATATCTGAATTATGATGCTGATCTTATCGAATCTTACCAGGATGTAGTTAAGAACATGCAGGCAGCTCGTAATCTTCTTATCAAGATATCTATCAACGAGGATGTCACAGAGGCATCAAGATTTAAGGACTACTTCCAAATCGCAAAGGAGAAGGAGGTAGCTGTCCTCCTGGAAGTGCTCTCAAGACTTGATCAGAGAGCTAAGTAACATATTGTTTTTAAGAATAGGTAAGGCGTCAATCCCCTGATGGATTGGCGCCTTATTTTTCTGTCAGCTGGCGTGAAATGGTGTGTGTTTTTTGATCATCTTAAGTGGAACGAAAGATCTTAAAAAGACGTGATTAAAGTATACTAACTAAAGTATGTTGAAACTTATAAAGATTAAGAAAAATAGCGGCTTTTCGCTGTTCACATTCACTTTTATTTGTGTTATTATTTTATTTAGCTTTTTGCGCCTTTTTGTGTGCTTTTTACATAAATCTGACACATAATGGGGCGTGTCTAGAACTCTGATAATTAGGAGTTCAGAAAGAAATATTTTAGGAGGAATCGCAAAAATGGCAAGATTCAAAAAGACCATGGATGGTAATGAAGCTGCTGCTCATGCATCGTATATCTTTACTGATTGTGCAGCTATCTATCCTATCACACCATCATCACCTATGGCTGAACATACTGATGAATGGGCAACTGCCGGAAGAAAGAATATCTTCGGCAACACAGTTAAAATCTTAGAGATGGAATCTGAGGCAGGAGCTGCCGGTACAGTACACGGCTCACTTGTTGCAGGTGCCATGACATCTACTTACACAGCTTCACAGGGACTTCTTCTTATGATCCCTAACCTTTACAAGGTTGCTGGTGAGAGACTTCCAGGTGTATTCAACGTTTCAGCTCGTTGCGTTGCTTCACACGCTCTTAACATTTTCGGTGATCACTCAGACGTATATGCTTGTCGTCAGACAGGTTGTGCTATGCTCTGTGAGTCATCTGTTCAGGAAGTAATGGACCTTACTCCAGTTGCTTATATGGCAGCTCTTGAGGGTAGACTTCCTTTCATCAACTTCTTTGATGGTTTCCGTACATCACATGAGATTCAGAAGATTGACTGCTGGTCAAATGAAGACTTCGAAGATATCTTCCCATATGATGCACTTGATAAGTTCAGAGCTGAGGCTCTTAATCCAAATCATCCATGCGAGAAGGGATCTGCTCAGAACCCTGACGTATTCTTCCAGACAAGAGAAGCTTGTAACCCAGCTTACAATGATCTTCCAGCTATCGTTGAGAAGTACATGGATAAGATCAATGCTAAGATTGGTACAGACTATAAGCTCTTCAACTACTACGGAGCTCCAGATGCTGAGAAGGTTATCGTAGCTATGGGTTCTGTATGTGATACTATTGAAGAGACTATCGATTACCTTACAGCTAAGGGCGAGAAGGTCGGAGTTGTAAAGGTTCGTCTCTACAGACCATTCGTAAATGATAAGTTCATCGCAGCTATCCCTAAGACAGCTAAGCAGATCATCGTTCTTGATAGAACTAAGGAGCCAGGTTCAAATGCTGAGCCACTTGCTCTTGATGTTATGGCTGCAGTTAGAGGAACAGAGTTCAAGGATACACCTATTACAAGAGGTCGTTACGGACTTGGTTCTAAGGATACAACTCCAGCTGAAATCGTTGCTGCATTCCACAATACAGAGAAAGAAGAGTTCACACTCAGCATCTTCGATGATGTTACAAATCTTTCACTTGATTCAG
>CAMKQB010000075.1 GCA_946414825.1 uncultured Lachnospiraceae bacterium | reverse complement strand
GTTCAATATAATCGTATAAATTATTTGAATTAAGTAATCTCTCAAACTTTTTTAAATTAAGTTTAATTCTTACTATATTCACTGAATCGTCCTTAGAAATAATGTCTATATATGAATCCATCAGTTTTGACTTTCCACTTCTTCTTATACCTGTAATCACCTTAATATCCGGTATATTCTTAACAGCCAAAAGTCTTTCAATATATTGTTTTCTATATATTAGTTTCATATTAAATCACCACCCTAGATGATTATAACTCATTTCGCAAATATTATCAATTTTTACATTTGCGAAATGAGTTGTATTTGATTTTTGAATTCATACCTACCCTAGTCGTAGATCTGGTTTCATTACCTCCTGTATTATTTTGTTATTAAACCCTGGCCTGTATATATAACAATATTTGAAGAAAATATCCCTTAAAAATCAGAAAAAACGCTTTTTTGAAAAAGGAACCGTCCCTACTGGTTCTCAACCACATTCGTCGCTGCATATAATCCGTCTTCCGAAATTGTCTCCTCAACAAAGCTATCTCGAAATACTCCGTTTTTGTAATCAACTAACGCTATATCTTCTACACCTGGATAGAATTCCTGTCTCAGTCTGTAACCATCTGTAGTCTTGATTAGTCCCAGTTTCCTAGGATAACTAAGCACACCTTTAAATCCCTCATCTTCTGTAGGAATACTCATTATCCTGTCCGAATTACCAAGCCAGGCCATCATTATTGGTTCTGCTATATTATTAAATAATGTGCCTGCATAAAAATCTGTTCCCTGATCTACCATCAATGGCTCATGGCTTTCCTGTGTATTTATAAATACCTTACCGTCAAAATCCCCTACCAAGTATTGCATCAGTCTGTTGTGAGGTTTTACTCCCTCTGGAAATCTGACATATTCTTCCTTTGGAATATCCATACTCATTAGAAGAACATATTTTTCTAAGCATTTAAAAATACATGGGCATTCTATCATTCCTTGAAAAGCCTGGTCTGGAAGTACAAAATCTCCCGTCTCGACCCAGTCGAGCAGATTCTTTGAATGGTAAAACTTTATGCTTTTCTCTGTTGTAAAACACATGGAATATCCACCCAGAATGTCATTCTTAAATACAAAAGGATCTCTTGCCGGAGTATTTATATTTCCAGGTATCAATGGATTGTCTTTATATTTTTCAAATGCGATACCATCTCTACTAAAAGCCACGCACTGTTCTTCTCTCTTACTCTCTGAGTGGTGTGAAGTATAAAATGCAAGTAAAACAGGACTATTAGAAGTTCCAAGTCCAGTAACATTATCCGAGTCCACCACACAGCTTCCAGAAAAAATATCGCCTCTCTCATCAGGAAATAATGCTATCGGAAGGTGTTCAAAATGAATCAGATCATCCGACACAGCATGCCCCCAATGCATACTATCCCATTCACAAGAATATGGATTATGTTGATAAAAAATATGATATTTCCCATTATAATATACCAAACCATTTGGATCATTCATCCAGCCCTTTTGTGGTGTAAAATGATACTTTGGTCTCAGCATTTCAGTCGACATAGTATTCCTTTCCCGTATCTAGACAAAGCGCCGCCAACCGCCCCTCTGAAAAGCAAGCCCCACAATCTATTGCTATATGATTATTCTTTCTATAAATGTATCCCGGTCTGGAATTATCCTCTATGGTTTGTGTTGGTGTATGCCCTGATATTACATATACATCATCAAAATACTTCTGGTTATAGTCTGCTCGCATCCACAGAAGCTCATATAATGAATAGTCCTCTATATCTTTATCTGGAGAATAATTTCCCAGGCCCGCATGTACCAGAAGATATTTCTGTCCGGCTACTTCCAGTTTCACATAAACCTCAAAATCTCTTATAAAGTCTATAACGTCCTGCCGCTCCTCCGGACTAAGTTTATAAAACTCATTAATTGTAGTCTTGCTTCCATTTATCTGCCAGGTTATTAAGTTATTTGTCATATTAGCATCTAAATTATTTATGGAATCCTCAGTAATCTCTGTATTTAGAAGTTCAAGTACCTCCAAACCCATCAGTTCATGATTTCCAACCATACATATAACATTTGGCATGCTCATTAGCTTACGTAGTAATTTAATGGGATGAGGTCCCCTGTCTATCACATCTCCGATAATATACAAGGTATCCTCATCTTTAAAATTTATATCCTCTAGCAGTTTTATAAACTTATCGTATTCTCCATGTAGATCAGCCGTTACATAGGTTGCCATATTGACCTCCTGTTAATTATACTTCTCTCTACAACTCTTCCAGCAAACCCTTAATTCCTTTTTCTTTATAAATATCTTTATAATAATCGACCTCATCTCGAATTATGGCATCTATAGCCTTCATACTCAGCAGCTCCACAGGGGCCTTATCGTCAGTAAGTATTCTATCTCCTGCTTCATACTTAACCAGACCTGTATCAACCTTTTCCATCATCCCTCTCAGGTCGTCATTTTCCTCAATTATGTAGGACTTTTGGAAACGTTCTATCATCTGTGAATCATTAGATGCAAATAGTTCCCTATTTGTATTATTCCTTACTTTAACAGTATATACGTTAGAAAATACACTGGAAATGGTATCTGACAAATATTCATTTATTCCATCATCACCATCGGACTTCATATTCATATTTACTACCATTACTCCGTCTTCTGCCAAATGCTCTCTTACAAGGGAAAAGAATTCTACTGAAGACATCTGGAAAGGTATGGTTATATCCTGATAAGCATCAACCATTATTACGTCATATTTTTTTTCATTTGCTACATCCTTACTCCGTGACAACCCCTGCAGGTAAGCCCGGCCGTCATAGGTAGTAACATTTACATCCTCTGATAGTTCAAAATACTTATGCGCAAGATCGGTTATTTTTTGATCTATCTCGACTCCTTCAACATTTACATTATTAAAATAGCGACTGCATTGAGTCGCATAAGTTCCTGTTCCCATTCCAAGAATAAGTATATCTACATCTTTTTTTTCAGTTATTCCAGCCATGTATGGTGCCGCCATAGCATAGTCATAGTACATACCTGTAAGTGTTTTTTCTTTTCTATAAACTGACTGAACACCAAAAAGAACATTTGTCGATAATACTACCTTTGAGTCATCCTCATAAACCTGCAAATAGTTATATATAGATTCACCTTCATAAGTCAGGTTATGCTGCCAGAAGGCAAAAGAATCTCCATGTCCAAATATGCAGGATATAATAAATAGAATGACACCGACTACAGCCTTAACAGATTTCTTTTTTCCAGACACAAAGTACATAATAGCCAGCACCAGAAGAATTCCAGCAAAGATAAGAAATGTTATACTTGTTCCAACAGCTGGTATACTGATAAATGTCGGAACAAATGTACCTATGATACTTCCAATGGTATTGGAGGCATTTAGGTATCCTACTACTTTTCCATTATCATCAAGGCTGTCAACGGTGTATTTAACCAGTGAAGGTGTTACAGTCCCTAACAAAAAAAGTGGAAAAACAAAAATTATCATACAGGCAGCAAATGCAGCTATTACAAGGAAATTGGTGCTGATTGTAAAAACAAGAATAGCGGAAATGCCAAGTATGATATACTTTCCGACTACTGGAATAAGAGCTATCCAGATGGCTGCTACAATTATTCTTCCGTACAATTTATCAGGATTCGGATCCTTATCTGCCCATCATCCCCCCATGATATTTCCAAGTGCCATAGCTATCATTATAGTTCCAATGATTATTGTCCATACTATTTGTGATGAACTGAAATAAGGAGCAAGTAAACGACTTGCTCCTAATTCAACGGCCATAACTGACATTCCTGCAAAAAATTCAGTTAAATATAAATATAATTTATTACTCAAGAGTGATTTTTTCATCGTTGTTAGCCCTCTACTCCCAAATCAACTATAACCTCAGGCTCCGCGAGGAAAAACCATTTTCCGCCACACTTATAACAGTATCTGGTAATGGTACCGGAACTTTGTGACTGTCCCTCAAATACTGTATCTACTGTAAAATTAACTCTTGCTATCTGGCTTATTTTCTGATTAATACCAAACCTTGTTTTTAGACTATCAGTCATTTTCTCTGCATATTCCTTATCCAGCTTTTCTACTGATATAATCTGAACATTTCCGTAAGTGGCGCCTGACTGCATGGAAAGAGCTTCCGAAATTCTGTCAGTTAAGGATACATCTCCTTTATAGTTGTTACGCCATTTACCAGTGTAGCAGGTTTTTTTATACAGATTGGAGTCTTCATTTGATATGGCTGTAAAATAATTTGATACAGCTTTCTCCGTTGATAGATATCCCGGAAGTATACTGGCCCAAAACCATATTAATCCAGCTACTAAACAAAGTATTACTACAGTAACTACAACTATAATTAAATTTTTCTTGTTTTTCTTAGTTTTTGCCATTGCCTTCTCCTGAAACCATTTCATACAGATTGTTGCCTTCTGTATCAACAATAACTACAACTGGCAAGTCTTCAACTGTCAGTTTACGAATGGCCTCTGTTCCCAGATCATCGTATGCAATAACTTCAGATGCAACTATTCTTTTTGAAAGCAGTGCTCCCAAGCCTCCTATAGCTGCCAGATATACTGCTCCATTTTCTTTGATAGATTCTATAACTTCAGGACTTCTCTTTCCCTTACCTATCATACCCTTCAGACCTTTACTTAGCAGAAGTGGTGTATATTTATCCATTCTACTTGAGGTTGTTGGTCCGGCAGAGCCTATAACCTGACCTGGTCTGGCAGGTGTTGGTCCTAGATAATATACAAAGGCACCGTTTATATCAAAGGGAATATCCTCCCCCTTTTGAAGTGCTTCGTACATTCTCTTATGCGCTGCATCTCTGGCCGTATATAAAGTTCCTGTCAGATATAGCATATCCCCAGCTCTTAATTCTTTTATCACTTCATCTGAAGCCGGTATTTTAATCTTCTTTTCCATAATTTCTCTCTATCTTCTTCGTCCTAGTAGCCATCCAAACAAAAACCCTTTCATATGGGCTTCATTCAGTTCCTGCTCTCTACAATATTCTTCGAATATCATATCCTGCTTTATTCTTTCATGCTTCAGTTCAGTCATTGTCTTCTTCGAAGCACTTACACCACAAAAAGGACAGGTTTTAACTGTATATCCGAGTATTTCTCCGCATGAACTACAAGTTCTCATATTTTACCCCTTAAATGACTACTGATCTATGTCTATCAACATGGCAACACATATTTACTGCAACTGGCAAGCCCGCTATATGAGTTGGATAAGTTTCTATATTTACTGCCAGTGCTGTACTGTTTCCACCTAGACCAGCAGGGCCTATTCCAAGACTGTTTATCTCAACCAGAAGCTCTTCCTCAAGCTCAGCTATGTGTGGTAGAGGATTATGACTTCCCGGTTCTCTTGTCAGAGCCTTCTTGGAAAGTTTTGCCACCTGCTCGAAATCTCCTCCAATTCCTACTCCCAGTACGAATGGTGGACAGGCATTTGGACCGGCATTCTTAGCTGCGTCTATAACTACCTTTTTCACTCCCTCAACACCATCAGCAGGCTTTAACATAACCAGCTTGCTCATATTTTCACTTCCAAATCCTTTAGGAGCAATGGTTATCTTCAGCTTATCTCCTGCTACTATATCATAATGAATAATTGCTGGAGTATTATCCTTAGTATTTTCTCTAATTAAAGGATCTGAAACTACAGACTTTCTAAGGTAACCTTCTTCATATCCTTGCTTTACGCCATTATTTATAGCTTCCGTCAACTCTCCACCAACTATGTGGACCTCTTGACCAAGCTCTACAAAGAATACCGCCATGCCAGTATCCTGACATATCGGTATTCTATCTGATTTTGCAATATTCATATTTTCCTGCAGCTGTTCCAGGATACTTACTGCCAAAGGATTTGTTTCTTTATCCTTAGCTTCATTTATACATCTTTGCATCTCCGGTGACAGCTCCAGGTTGGCCTGAATACATAGATTCTTAACTGCTTCTTCTATATCCTTAGTGTTAATTTCTCTCATATCTACTCACTCTTACCTGGTTTTTTATAGTACTATGTCATCCTTTTCTATTTTTCCATTTCTCTTATATAAACGGTAATTATTTATCTTTACCGCTACATAGAAAACGAATAATAGAATAACTACAACAGCGAGCCAATATGCAAGTCCAATCAGGATATTCTCAAGAGTTCCCGTATTAGATAAAGAATTGATATTTTCTCTGAATTCTTCCATTATGATTCCTCTTTATTATCACTAGCTTCCTCAGTTCCATCAGTTGTTTCCTCATTATTCTTCTCAGTCTGACGAACCTTAGCTATCTTCTTAACAGTTTCTCCATTCTTTAGATTAATAAGCTTAACTCCAGATGTGATTCTTCCATAGGTTGATATTTCCTCACAACGTAACTGGATGATGATACCTTCTGTAGTAATAAGCATTACCTCATGGTCTTCATTAACTGCCTTTACACCTACTACCTTTCCGGTCTTCTCAGTTACCTTGTAACACTTAAGTCCTTTACCACCTCTTCTCTGAAGTGTGAACTCGTCTATAGATGTCTTCTTACCCATACCCTTTTCGGTAACTATAAGAAGCTTCTCGCCCTGAGTATTCATCTGCATTCCGATAACTTCATCCTCATGATCCAGATTCATACCACGAACACCCATTGAAGAACGTCCTGTACTTCTGATATCAGTATCCTTGAATCTTATACACATACCATTCTTAGATACCATGAAGATATCACGAGTATTGTCAGTTGTCTTAACCTCTATCAATTCATCATCGTCTTTAATAGTTATACCTATCAGACCATTCTTTCTGATATTCTTATAATCCATCTGAGGTGATTTCTTGATCATACCAGACTTAGTTACCATGATGAAATACTTATTTTCAGAGAAATCTCTGATAGGAACAACTGCCTGAACGTGCTCCCCTCCATCAAGCTGGAGAAGGTTAACCATTGCAACACCTCTTGCATTTCTTCCAGCCTC
>CAMKQB010000074.1 GCA_946414825.1 uncultured Lachnospiraceae bacterium | reverse complement strand
CTGGAATCTTCTCCCAATATACATCTACCATGTAGCTGATTGCCTGCATGGTATAAAAGGATATACCTAGAGGAAGCACTAGACTTAGCTGTGGCATAACACCTGATTCCGCCGTTCCTCCAAAAAGCTTATTTATATTTTCTGCAAAGAAACCATAGTACTTCAGATGAAGCAGACATGCTAAAAGAGTCAGTATACCAAGTGTAAGGACTATTCTTGATAGCCTCTGATACTTAGCTCTGACCAGTGCCTTTTTTTCCTTATTTTCAGCACCTTTCAGCCCACTTAGTTTATCCTTTTTATTGTTACTAAGCTTTCCAAGCGCTAGACCTATTCCGTAAGTAGTAACCGCCGCCGCAATAGGAAACACAAAATTAATCACCGAAAATGTGAAGTAGTATCCTACGCTTGCAAGTAGTAATACAACCCAACGGAATCTTTTAGGGAATAACTGATATGCAATTATCGTAAGTGGTAAGAAAAAGATTGCAAAAACAAGTTTGTAATATACCATACGATACCCCTACTAATAATCTGTCTAATATAGTTTCAGTTTTATCTGTTAAAACAAAGAAAGGGGCACAAGCATACACTTGCACCCCAAATATGACCTAGTTTAAAATTTACTCATCCTGAAGTCTTGTAATCATAGCCCAGAGTGCTTCTGCCGAATTGAAGTTTTCTGGTATGAGTTCAGCAGGTGATACAACTACACCGAAATTATCCTCTATAGCTGCAACCAGTGAAATAATTGCAAATGAATCAAGTATGTTGTCATCTACAAGTGTTGTGCTATTCTCATAGTCCTCACCTGGAATAATGTCTTCAAGTATCTCTAATAATTCTTCCATATTACCTCCGCACCTTAGTATTTGTGTATTACGTCGTCTATCAGTCGAATACACTTTGACCATTGTATACATTCATCTCTACATGATCTCTGACCATCTGAATGTTCCCATCAATATCCTTAACCAGAATAGCCGGAAGATCTCTACTAAGAAATAGTGCTATACCCTCTGTTGCACTGTATGCACCAGCTAGATTAAAACACAGTGAATCGCCTATGTCAAGCTTAGGAAGATTGATACGCCTTACTAGTATATCATTAACTGAGCAAAGTGAACCTGCTAGAACATAGTCTTTTTTATCAACATCTGATTTATCTGAAGCAGCTGACGCAACTTTATCGCCAGCTATATACTCCACAAATGGCACTTTCATTCCAGCCATACTACTGTAATAAACTATCTGATGGAGGCCTCCTTCAAGGATTGCATAGTTTGTTCCATCACTTGTCTTTACATCAGCAATACCTGTTATATATTTGCCACAGATCGAAGCTATATATCTTCCATACTCAAAGGTTATATTGCTAAAGCTATTTCTTATGCCAGTTTTTTCAACCAGCTCTGTCAGATCTACCATTTCCTGTTCATTTTCGGCTATCCTCTCAGCTAAGCTTTCTAGGACTGGTTTATCATCATCTGATTTTCTGAAATAATCTATCCCAATTCCCGGACCATATTCAAGGGACAGTCCTTCAAATGCATCTCTAGTATTACCGTTAGCTGATTTCTCTCTTAACCCGTAGGCTTCCTTCGTTTTCTCAGCAAGCTCTGGTCCATACTCAGCTAACATCGTAAGCTCTTTCTCTATCTTCTTCATACTCTTCTGAGTTCCGGAGAAGTAGTGAATGCCAACAAGTTTTAGATACTTGGAATTGATAACTTTCTCACACAGTTCTTCAAGAGTAGCCTTATCAACTCCAAACTGATTTCCAGATGTGAGTCTTATATAGCAGCCCATTTTCTCCGGCACTTCGTCCAGTGAATTAAACTTCTCAATCAGCTCCAGGTATCCCTTATAGCAATCCTCAAGAATCTCAAAATGCTCAGGAGACTCTATTGTGAAGAGTCCTTCCGCTCCACCTAGCTCGAGTATTCTATTGATACTCTCTCTAGTTTTATTAACCCCTGACACAAGAAGCTTATCAGGACTTATTCCATCGCGGATGCATATCTCATACTCTCCCGGTGAACATACCTCAAGCCTATCAACGTAGTCTGTTATAAATCCAGCCAATATAGGGGATGCTTTCATGGCGTAGCAAAGTCCTATATCAGGAAGATGTTTCTTCATCATATCTACTCTGGATTTTAGTTCATTTATATCATATAGATAAAAGGGAGTTTTATATTTTTTTATAATGCTTTGATAATCCATATTTTTCTCCAAAGATCCTTCGCCTATCGGCTCAGGATGACATCACCATGTATCTAAAAGCGCAGGAAACTCTACTTTGCAGTAAGCTGTCTTAGGTAGTTTCTATCAACCTTACCATTTTTACTAAGTGGCATCTCTTCAAGATATCTAAATACATTCGGAATCATATACTCTGGAAGCTTATCCTTAAGCCCAGCAACGATCTCTTTCTTGAGTGCTGCAGCTTTCTGCTTTGCTAACTTCTCTTTTTCTTCAGTAGATACTCCTGCATCGACGTTCTCGTTTTGAGCCCCGTCCTTTGAATCAGTATAGTATGCAACGATTCTATATTTCTCCATATCATAGATACAGCAAGCCTGTCCAACACATGATAGCCCATTCATGGCACGCTCGATTTCTTCCAGTTCAATTCTGTGACCATTATGTTTAATCTGAAAATCCTTACGCCCTGCAAAGTAAAGCAGACCATCTTTTCTGTATCCCAAATCACCTGTCTTGTATATTCTTTCGGATAATTGTTTTGATTCATCATCTGAGGCACTACTATTCTCCAGCTGAATCTCTACAAACGCTTTAGATGTAGCTTCTTCGTTATTGTAGTAACAAAGTGCGAGTTCATTTCCTGCTACACATATCTCGCCAGTAGTTCCTTCCTCAGTCTCAGGAATGATTCTTCCCTCATCATCTAGAAGTAGTATAGTCTTGCCTGGAAACTCATATCCTATAGGCAGCTTTTCTGGCACATCTTTATTATCTATTCTATAGTATGTACAGTTACATGTGATTTCAGTCGGACCATAGAGGTTTACAAATTCTGCCTCAGGATAACTATCCATCCAATCCTTCAGATGCTTTGCAGGCATCTCCTCTCCACTGAAGAGAACTCTCTTAATAAATGGTGGAACCTTATACATAAACATATGAAGTCTATTAAGAAGAACCAGCGCAGATACAGCCCAAGTAAGATTTGTAACCTTGTACTTTTCCAACATATCCATAACCTGTTTAGGGAATCTGAAATAAGCTGTTGGTATGATAACAAGCGTTGCTCCTACTTTAAGAGCACTATAAATATCCTTTACTGAGACATCAAAATCAAATGGAGCCTGATTTCCTATTACATCTTCTTCAGTAATTCCAAACCTAGGAGCAAAATCATCTATGAAGCTTATTACAGAATCGTGTCCTACTAGAACACCCTTAGGAACTCCTGTAGAACCGGATGTAAAGTTACAATATAGCGGAATGCCGCCATTTATCTGTATTTCAGAACGTTTCTCTTCTATCTCAGACACACGACTCAGTATTCTCTCGCCGATTATATTTACATCTAATTTTTCTCCTGATTTATCATCAGCGCCAAACTTTTCAGCAATATTTATTAATTCGGCATTTTCAAAGATTTCTTTTACCGTAAGAATCTCACCCTGATATCCAACTCTACCAAGTTTTTCAACAGTTTCATCATCTGTAACAACAACCTCTGGAGAAAGTGTAGCCAGCTGAGTCTTTATTCTATCATCAGGAAAATCCGGATCTAACAGAGAGTAGAATCCACCTGCATAGGCTGTACCAAGGAAGATTTGAAGTGTCTTCACACTCTTTTTCTTCAATACAGCCACTGGCTTTCCTAAAGAAACATACTCTGATAGAACTTTACCAACTAAGTAGCTTTCTAACTGAAGTTCCCCATAACTGCATTCCTCTTCTCCATCTGTCACTGCCATCTTGTCAGGCAGACGAGAAGCTGTATTTACTAAGTATTCTAATACATTTTTCATCCTATTCACCTCTGTGATCTGGAAGGTCGTAGTTTTCCTTCAAATACTTCGACAAATAATGAGTCTGTTTCTGAGTTGCAGAGAAGTTTACATGATCACCTTTATCATACGCATCCGTATTCCAATCTATTTCCAACTCATCTATCATAAGATTAAAATCTATAAATGGTACCCCTAATTCTTCGGAATACTCCTGAATTGCATTATGCTTTGCATAGTTCATATTTACTGGAGTTGGAGAACTAACAAAGATTATATCGCAATCATTTTCTTCGCAAAGCTTTTTTATTTTACCTATATAATACTTAACCGGACCATTTATAACATACTTATCCGTGGTTTCTATCATGTACTCTCCGCCTGTATAAGGTTCAACCTTGGTTAATACATCAAAACCTTTTTCATGTGTATAAACTGGCGGCGGATTAATTCCAAGCATTTCTTTCCAACCATTATGATATCTGAATATAGAGCATTTATCCTCTATTATTGCGATACCTGAGAGAACGCTTTCTCTCAAAGCCGTTGTTTCGAGAACCATAAGGTCGGTCTCAATTATGATGACCTTCGGCTTCTGCTTTTTCATCATCTCTTCGACAAATAAATATGTCTCGCATGCACGCTGTCCCACTTGAGAACCTACATAGGCAGATATTCCTTCATCATCATACAGCACTTGTGGAGAGGCAAGCACGGCAGCTTCACTGTCTCCAACTATTAGAACATCAATAGTGTCTTCAGGTTCACATAGAGCGGACGCAACAAATTTATCTCTACCATTAACCAGGTCAGGTCTATTCCATTTGATAGGATCTATTAAAACAGATAGAACCGTCAGAATAGCACCAATAAATACAAGGTAGGCGGCCAGTTCTATCCAGCCTTTCAGATTACTCTTCTTATCAGAATCCTGCATAGATCAGATCCACCTCCTTAAAGCCCGGACCATAGAGTCCAAATATCATAATAATGAGTAGTAGCGATGTAACAAGAACCCATCTCACTACGAGAGGTTTTTTAATTAGGGCGTCTGTTATATCTACGCCTTTTTCTCTGATTATATTTACAACTATAACTATTATAAGGGAAACGAATACAACTATCCAGTCAGCCTTATCAAGGCCCCATTCAAGAGCTGTACCGTTCCAAAGTATGCTTATTCCTGCACCCTTTCCAATATCTCTCATCATTCTGAATCCTTCTCTGAGAGAATCCGCTTGGAAGAAAAGCTCTCCCGCAAAAATAATCACCCAAGTTTTAAGTATACGAATAACATTTACTACTTTGTTTTCTTTACTAGTATGTAATACTTCTAGTAACTTATCACCTACTGGCTCCAACAGCAGCTCCAGTACTATTACCACGAAGTAGAATATTCCATAGAAAATGTATGTCCACTTTGGTCCATGCCACAGACCATTGCAGAGCCATACAGGAAGAAGAGCCATTGCTGATGCTACGACTCTGGTTAGATGTTTATTTACTTTATCTTTGGCAAATTTGCCCCAGTTCTTTGCCAGCTTCGACATCGATACTGGATAGAAAATGTATGTCTTGAACCACACACCGAGAGTTATGTGCCAACGGCGCCAAAACTCTGATGCATTTCTAGCAAGAAAAGGCTGACGGAAGTTCTCAGGAAGTTCGATTCCAAATATCATTCCGCATCCAACAACCATATCCATGCAGCCTGAGAAATCTAGATATTCCATTATTGTAAAAAGAACTGCAGCTGCGATTACTTCTGCCCCTTTAGTTCCTCTTGTAGGATCGAATAGATATACAACAGCAGGATTCATCCTATCTGCTATAACAAGTTTCTTCATTACTCCCCATGATAATCGGATATAGCCCTTCATAACATTGTAAGGATTAATTGATTCACCCTTAAATAATCGATCCTTCATATCGGAATATAATGCTATAGGACCTTCAACTATTGTTGGGAAGAAACATAGAAACAGTAATAGTTTCAGCGGATTACGCTGGGCTTCGAATTTGCCCCAATATATATCAGCCATATAACTGATGGCTTGCATGGTATAGAAAGATATTCCAAGCGGAAGTACAAGCGATTTAATCGGCAGTACTTCTGAACCACTTCCAAAAACAGCGTTTATGTTTCCTGCAAAGAAATTATAATACTTTAGATAGAGCAATATACTCAGCGAAACGACTACTCCTGCCGCAAGCACCAAACGAGTTTTTCGCTGAAATTTCTTCTTAAGGACGTTTTTCTTATCCTTATTCTCCGGACCTTTAAGCTCTTTAAATATTTGTTTTTTATTATTTGATATTTTTTCAAGAACAAGTCCTGTTACATAGGATATAGCCGTAGCAATGACGACAAATCCGAACAAAGGAACAGAAACTGCAGCATAGAATCCCATGCTAAACAGCAAAAGAACGCCCCATCTAAAACGCTTAGGGCATATTTGATAAGCAACTATAGCCGCTGGTAAGAAAAATATAGCGAAATAAAGTTTATAATAAACTAATATCATTTCTATCCTCAATTAATCGTGGCAATATTTATAAAACGAGTCAACCGAGATTAACTCGGTTGACTCTTAAAAAATTACTCAATTACATATGGAACGAGTGCTAACTGTCTAGCTCTCTTAACTGCAACTGTAAGCTCTCTCTGGTGCTTAGCGCAGTTACCTGTTATACGACGAGGAAGGATCTTACCTCTCTCAGAAATGTACTTTCTAAGAAGTGCTGCATCCTTGTAATCAATTACCTGATTCTCATCTGAACAGAATACACAGACCTTTCTTCTTCTATGAGTAGGTCTTCTCTTCATTGGGGCTGCGCCCTCTTTATTATTATATGGCATTTTATTATCCTCCATTAACCCTTAAATGGCAGATCATCATTTACACCTTCAGGAATATTCATGAAGCCTTCAGCACTTGCTGATGATGCAGATGGAGCAGACTGTGGTATATATCCACCGCCCTGTGATGAATCGGCGTTTGCCTTACTTTCAGCAAACTCCTGTTCCTCTACAACTACTTCTGTAGTATAAACCTTCTGGCCTTCCTTATTAGTATAGGAACCTGTCTGAATACGGCCTGTTACAGCTATCTTGGTTCCCTGCTTCAGATATTTCTCAGCGAATTCTCCCTGTCTGCCAAATGCAACACATGAGATAAAGTCCGCTGTCTGCTGGTCATCTCCGCCATTTCTTCTGGCGAATCTTCTGTCTACAGCCAGTGTGTATCTAGCGATTGCTAGCTGATCACCATTTTGTGAATTTGAATATCTAACATCTGGATCTCTTGTAAGACGACCCATTAAAATAACCTTGTTCATTCGAACCCCCTTATCTTAACTAAGCATCCTGTCTTACGATCAAGAAACGAATGATAGGCTCGATAATACGAAGATTAGACTCAATTGCTGCTGGAGCTTCTACTGGACCTTCAAAATGAAGATAGTAATAATAACCCTCAAGCATATCCT
>CAMKQB010000073.1 GCA_946414825.1 uncultured Lachnospiraceae bacterium | reverse complement strand
CTCCATAAAACTTAGAGCTTATCATTCCCATAGCATATCTAGCACTTGGAACACTAAGGATAGTAACCGTATTATTATCTATCTCTTCAAATTCACCATTTACCAACATGTCATTTTCAAGGATATTTGACAGTGCATACTCACTTTTCTCTGTCACTATAACTGCCGTTCCCTTACGAATGACCTCTGGTATAAATTCTGCCCCATCAAACTTAGCTCCTGGTATAGCAAAATACAGGCCGCCACCTGCCGCCTTTCTGGAATCATTTGTAATATCATTTACCTCTATGCTCAGATCTCCGCATATTATCTCATATTCAAGACCTTCAACTAACTCTTCTAAACGCATACCTTTCTCCCTTTAAATGTCATAAGGGGACGTTACCAGCGTCCCCTTTTTCATTCATGATTACTCATCATCACCGACAATTTTAATTTTACCTTCGTATAATTCTTCAACTGCTATCGAAAGAGGCTTCTTGCCCTCAGCGCCATCGATAAGTGGCTCATCACCTGCAATTATCTGTCTAGCTCTCTTTGCTGTAGCAAGAACTATTGAATAACGACTCTGTACTACTGGCTGCTCACCTGGCTCTACGCCCTCGTTTGCAACCTCCATTAGATCACTATATGATGGATGTATCATTTCTTTTTCCTCCCTTGTATAAGATTCCTCGAGCGAAGCTCTCAGAATGACATGTTTTAATTATTGTTTTTTCAGCAAGCTGATTATATATTACTTAATTCTTTCATCCAGCTGATTCTTGATACCAATCATGAAATCAGTTCTGTTTTCCTTTTTACAGGATTCGCTAACAACTATTGAATTAACTGCATCTACGCACTCTTCCAGATCATCATTGATAACTATGAATTCGTAGTTCTCCATTGATGTTGCTTCTTCAGCCGCTCTAGCCATTCTCTTAGCTATAACGTCCTTTGTCTCAGAGCCTCTGGATACGAGTCTGTTATAAAGTGTATCTATATCCTTAGTTGTTATGAAAATGAGAATAGCATTCGGATACTGTGCCTTAACATTCATAGCACCCTGAACCTCTATCTCAAGTATCACATTCTTACCAGCCGCTATCTCATCCTCAACGAACTTTCTAGGCGTTCCATAATAATTATCTACGTACTGTGCCCATTCAATCAGTCCATTATAATCGATAAGCGACATAAATTCATCTACTGTTTTAAAATAGTATTCTTTTCCATCTGTCTCACCTTCACGTGGCTGACGGGTTGTTGCAGATATAGAAAGGCTGTAGTCATACTTCTCAACAAGTCTTTTTATAACTGTCCCCTTGCCTGCTCCAGAAAAACCAGATACCACTATAAGTTTTCCCTTATTCATATTATCCCCTATCCTTATTCCAGATTCTGAACCTGTTCACGTACCTTCTCGATACAGGTCTTCATATTGATACCTATATCTGTAACTGCAAGTGTATCTGACTTAGATAATGTTGTATTTGCTTCTCTGTTCATTTCCTGAACTATGAAGTCAAGACGGCGTCCGATAGAATTCGAATCCCCAGACTGCTTATCTGTCTGTGAAAGCATATCTCTTACTGCCTTTATATGACTATGAAGCCTAACCAGTTCTTCATCTACTGCAACTCTGTCTGCATAGATGGTAACCTCTTGAACGATACGGTTTTCATCTATATTGGCAGTATCCAGAAGGTTTGCAACCTTCTCAGTAAGCTTCGCCTGATACTCTTCAATAATCTTTGGAGCCAGTTTCTCGACCTTACATGTAAGCTCTTCAAGTTCATCCATCTTGTCGAGAAGATCCTTGGTAAGGTTAGCACCTTCCTTAGCACGAGATTCCATGAACTGAGCACCCGCTTCATCGAGAACCTTCTCGATTATCTGATACTCTTCATCCTCTACGTAGAAGTTTTCCTCAACTGTAAATACATCAGGAAATCTGGCAACAACAGTTGGCTTATACTCTTCTTCGAGTCCAAAGTCCTTTTCAATCGCCTTGAAATGGTCCATATACTGCTGGAGTATTTCCTTATCATACTTTACCAGGTATCCAGAGGATTTAAGACTGGTATATGTTATAAATACATCTACCTTTCCTCTTTCAACATAATTCTTAAGTCTCTTTCTGAGCTCTGGCTCAAATCTGCTGATAGATCTAGGCAGCTTGATATTTACATCACAGTACCTATGATTCACAGACTTGATCTCGATAATCACACGTCTGGCCTCGTCAGAGTATTCACTCCTGCCGAAGCCTGTCATACTGTATATCATATTATTCACTTCCGATATTATACTATCTGTGCTTCTATTCTCCTACTATCCTACTCTTGAGCACAAACATAGTTATTATACTTTATTAAATATATAATTTCAAGAATCACTTATTTCAGCTATAATCAGCGGATTTAACCCTATCTTATTTTATTAGACCTGCGCCAGATCTTCCTATTCTCCGCTTCCTTTATAAGCTCGTCTCTGAAATCAGGATGAGCTATAGATATCAAGTCCTCCGCTCTCTCCCAGGTCGACTTGCCCTCGAGATTTACCACCCCGAACTCCGTCGCAATAAAATACACCTGGCTTCTAGGCGACGTTATGATATCTCCATTAAACTGAGGCGTTATGCAAGACTGATAATTGCCGTCCCTATCCTGAAATCTGGAGGACATACATATAAATGCCTTACCTCCTCGTGACGCACTGGCCCCCGTCAGGAAGTCCAGCTGTCCACCGGTACCACTTATATGCCTACCCGCGAAGCTCTCCGATGCCACCTGACCGTAGAGATCTACAGCCACGCAGCCATTTATAGAAACCATATTATCTATCTGCGCAATATTAAATGGTCTGTTAACATATTCAAGTGGAAATGCGGCTACACTCGGATTATCATCCAGCCATTCATATAAGTCTCTCGAACCAACTGCGCACCCGAAAACGCCCTTACCCTTATCTATATTCTTCCGCTTATTAGTAAGCTTGCCGGAACGATATAGTTCCAGATATGCATCCGTACAAAGCTCTGTATGCATTCCGATATCCTTTATATCCGACTCCGATATAAGCGCACCCACAGCATTTGGAATGCTTCCTATTCCCAGCTGAAGCGTCGCACCATCAACGATATAAGGAATGATATGATTCGCTATCTGCCAATCGATTTCTCTCGGAATAACCGGCAACAGATTCTTGAAAGGTGCATGCTCGCCCTCAACAATATAATCCACATCAGATATATGGATGCATTCATCATATCCGCCATGTATCTTCGGCATATGTTCATTTACTTCAACTATTACGATGTCTGCCTTCTCACATATAGGACCGGCAACTCCTGTATTAACCGAAAAGTTGAAGTATCCATGCTTATCCATCGGCGTAACACTGACCATTACTACATTTACATCTATAAAGAATTCATAATAGGCAGCATTATACTGGAACACCATTGGTATATAGTAGCATAGTCCTCTGTCGCACAGCTTGCGCTCATAGGAAGAACAGTGCCAGCTATGATAAACAAAATGTTCCTGTGTTTCGTCGCATTCCGCCACCTCAATGGGACCCGGTATCAGATTGCCACGAATCTTAACATCACTCAGCTCATCTCTACGCTTAGCAAGTGCTTTATCCAGCAAAACCGGCATTCCCAGCGAACTGGTATAGTCCACCCAGTCACCACTTTTAATTACTTCGACCGCCTCCTCAGGCGTCCTTAACTTCTGCCTATATTCTCTGCTATAGTCCTTGAGCATCCTCTTCCCCCAGAATATCCTTAATGAAACTTTCCTTGGTCACAGGTCTTGAGAAATAGAAGCCCTGCTGATAATCAACTCCCAGGGTTTCCAGAAGCTTCTCCTGACTCTCTGTCTCAACACCTTCGACTACTATCTTCTTCTTCATCTGCTTAATCATATTTACGCTATTAGTTAGAATAGTCATTCCGAGATCAGAAGCCTCCGCACCCCAGAGAATTGACTTATCTATCTTGATAACATCGAAATCCAGCGAAAAAATCGATTGCATATTTGAGTAACCAGTACCATAGTCATCCATGGCAAACTGATATCCACTACTCTTAAGCTCAGTTATTATCTCGCCCAGCTTTTTGTAGTCGTCGGCACCAACCGACTCTGTTATCTCAAATGTTATAAGATGTTTATCTATATCATATTCATCAACTATCTTATTGATTCTGCCGACGAAGCCCTTCTGCACACACTGAATAATAGAAAGATTCACATTTAGCGAGTGCATTTCATGCTTCTCCGGAAGTCCACTCTTGATGAACTCGCAAACCTTTCTGAGAACCATGTTGTCTACATCATCGATCAGACCCATCTGCTCAATAACAGGGATAAATTCATCCGGATATAGATTTCCCAGATTATCATCAAAGAGTCTAAGCAACGCTTCAGCTCCATATAGCTTCTTTGATCCCAGTTCATAAACCGGCTGATAATAAACCTCGAATTTCTCTTTCTCGATACCTTGAAGTATAGCATTTTCAACCTCTGTTCTTCTAAGCAGATAATTAAGATCCTCGCCATGCAGCACATTCTTATCGAGCTTCTTAGGAACAGGACTATCTATAAAGAAGTTCACTTCATCCACTGTCCTAAAGTCATCTGGAATGATTGCTTTCAGTATCCTAACATTCAGGCTGAATACATTATTACCAACAGTCCAGGTACCTTTAAACCTGTCGAGTATATCTTCTATCAGTTCATCGCTATTAATAGGTGGATCATACTTTTCAAAGAGCTTGCTGGCCCATTTATTTCTCTCTTCCTCTGTATAGTCCTGCATCATAATTATATACTGACTAGGATCTATAGAGTAGATATAGTATCTCTGAATTTTAGTTTTTAGGAACTCTGTTATCTCGTCTGTGAGGACATTTATATTCTTAAGTCCGAGGCTTCTAAGAGTCGTCCCGATTTCGGATATTCGAATACTTATTATTACTGTCCTCTCATTAGTATTTATTCTGTTATCCAGATCCACGCCCAATCCGATGCGGTTATAAACGCCCATCTCTATAAACATTCTGTCATCTTCATTTTCGAGGGATGACATGATTCCAAGCATTCCAAGCGCCTCAGCAAAAAGCTCCGCCCTGATATCCTTATATACCAGCTGAATGAGAATACCGGTAAAAACAAGTCCAAGGAATCCTATAAGTGACAGCCTATCCCGAAATGTTATAGCATTCCAATAATGGAAAATGTTATACACCGCAATACCAATATAGATAACTGCAAGTGCATAGATTATATACTCGCCCCAATTTCTCTCAAACTCACCCTGAGGTCCATGATCATATATAAGGTTCGTAAATGGATTAGTTGTTATTATTATCTCCAGAATAAAAAGTGGAATAATAAAGAGAAGTGCATGCCAATTCTTCCTACGTCTGAGTGAGCCCGTAAGGCTGGCCACATAGAACAGGAATACGGCAGGTATAAGTGAATGTGTCATGAAATAGAACAGATGACAGAAATCATCTATTACGATAAAATGTTCTTTTTCCAGAAGACCTGGTTTTATAAATTCATTTATGGTTTCTGTAAGGGAATTCACTATGATGATAAGTACCATCAGAATAAAGCCCAGATTCTGAACCTTGTCAGTTCTCTTCTGAACTATAGTCTGCATTAAGATTGCAAGCGACACCATAAATGCCACAATATATAATGCCAGATGAAATTCGTCTGCAATGATATGATGCATACTATTCCCCTTAGTCTGCTACCTTCTCCAGCCCCAGAGTCTTCGGCTCCGCCATCATCGAATAGTTTGTGTGATATATTACATATCCTGGTTTTGCCTGTGGCGGTTTCTTCAGATTCTTTCTCTCCGTATAGTCAATTTCTACCTTCGGTGCAGCACTACCGCTTGAGTAAAATGCCGCCAACGAAGCCGCTTCCTCAAATACACTATCCGGAACATCCTCCATTCCCTTATCACTGGACTTGAGTTTAACAATTACATGTGAGCCCGGCATCTGTTTAGCATGAAACCACAGATCCTTACCTGTAGCTATATTAAATGTCAGCTCATCATTTTGAATATTATTCTTACCTACAAATATATCATATCCCTCGCTGGATATAAAATGAAGTGGACGGCCTTTTTCTTTTCTTCTGTCGCCCTTGTCTCTCCCCTTCTTCTTAAGAATTGAAGTCTCCTCCAGCTCTCTTCTAAGGTCAGCTATATCGGAGTCTGTCTCAGCTATTTCAAGCGAATGCTTAACTGAAAGTAGATACTCCAGTTCTGCCTTCGTCTCTACAATGAAATTAGATAGGACCTCAAATGTCCTCTTCTTCTTATTGTACTTAGCAAAATACTTTTGAGCATTTTCCTTAGCACTAAGATTTTCGTCAAGAGGAATATCTATCTCCTGATTATCATAATAATTCGTGCATCTAAGGGACTTCTCACCACCTTGAAGCTCATATCCATAGGTGTTAAGAAGCTCGCCATATATGCGATATTTATCTCTATCCTCAGTATCCTTCAGCTGTCCCAGCTGCAGGTCATATTTCCTGCTGGCTCTTTCTATCGCTGACTGAACAACCTTCTTGATATCAGCTGATTTATTTCTGACATTTAACTGTTTCTCTTTATTGTTATAGAAATCAATCAGTAGCTCCGATATCGAGTCGAATCTCTTAGCCTCTATATCAGTCTCCGAAAGAGTCGCTATATAATCCTTTGGAACGCCGTTAGAATAAATGATTCCAGGGGTATATTCGCCTGCTTTAATTCTAGCTATAACCCCCTGTATCTCGTCATATATTCTATCCTTTTCCTCTACTGTTATATCTCCAAAGCCTTTTCTTCCATCCACACCAGCAGAGGCTGTTATATATTCAGCCGCCGATTTAGAAAAACCGGTAATAGAGGTATATATTGCCTTCGGAATAGGAAGCTGCGAGGAAACTAGTCTCTTTTCAAAGGTATATCTATCGAAAGGCTTCTCCTCATCCAGAGGATTAATCTTCCCCTGCGAATCAGGATATTCATAAACCTGACCAGGATATATTATCCTTATCTTCTTATCGTCATCCTTTGAAACCGCCTCACTAAGATCTGGCATTACACGCTTGATAGAGTCCATTATTACCATATCAGAATCTGTAAGAATAATATTACTCTGTCTACCCATTATCTCGATTATGAGATGACGTTCACCCAGATCTCCCATCTCGTCCAGATGTTCGAATACAAAATCATATATTCGGTCAAGCCCTGGTTGTTTTATGTCAACCAACCTTCCGTTTGATAAATGTTTTCTGAGCAGCATACAAAATGCTGGAGCCTGCATAGGCGCCTGTGGCAGCTTGTCCGCCAGATATACAATCGGAAGACCCGGGCTAACGGAAATATAAACCTTGGTCTGTCCTTTAAAACCTTTTATTGTAAGCGTGATACTTTCAGATGTTGGCTGCTGTATCTTAACTACTCTTCCGCCCAGACACGCATCCTTAATCTCTTTAATTACACCACTTATTACTATGCCATCGTATGCCATAACTGCCTCATCTTAGATGTATTGAATAAATAGGGACGGGTGTGCAAATAGGGACGTTTCT
>CAMKQB010000072.1 GCA_946414825.1 uncultured Lachnospiraceae bacterium | reverse complement strand
TCGAAAATGCTATAACAGCTATAGAGGTTCTTAAATACTTTAAGGATGTCTGCGAGGATTATATATATATGGGACTTCTTACCACAGTCTGGGACGGCAGATTCAGTGTGGTTCATAAGGATCCTATGGTTATAATAGATGGCGCTCATAATGAGAAGGCCTGGATCAGTCTCAGAGCCAGTCTGGAGAAATATTTTACAAATGAGAGATTCATCTTTATAATGGGAGTGTTCAGGGATAAAGAATATCCGAAGATGATAGAGACCTTGTCTCCGCTTATTGAAAAGGTTTATACAGTGGCTTCTGATAATCCCAGATCTATTCCTGCTGAGGAGCTGGCATCAATATTTGAAGAGTCCGGAGTGAAGGCGGCTCCAATTGATACGGTTGAACATGCTATAGAGACAGCGATGGAAGAGGCAGAAGAAAATCAGGCGATAGTAAAACAGGCAGAAAGAAAAAAGACGGGAGAGCTATTAGGAAAAGCGGATAAGATAGTTATCTGCGGAACGCTTTCTATCACAGGGGATGCCTTAAGATACTTTAAGAATTAGATAATAAGAGAATGATGGTTTTTATAAAATACTATATAACATTTTAAGAAGGTAAAAGTTGATGAAAAGAGTTAATTCTATTCTACAGGATAAGAGTTTTATTAAACGAATCAATGAAATCGAAGAAGGGGAGCGAGACAGGAAGTTCTGCAAACATGGTATGTGTCACATCCTGTCTGTAGCCAGAATATCCTACGAACTGTATCTCGAGCTTTACATAGACTGGCTGGATAATGAATGGCACCATACTGATATGGTTAAGGATGAATCAATCATTGATCTAAATGATGATATAGAGAGAAACTTCTGGAATAAGGAGTATATGAAGGAAATACTGTACGTTACAGCGCTTCTACATGATATCGGAAGATGCTCTAAATATGAAGAAACTATGAGCCATCACGAAGCCGGTCCTATTATAGCCAGACCTATACTTGAAAGATCGGGCTTCAGCTATGGTGAGATAGGAGACATTTGCGAAGCTATTAAGCAGCATGGTAATAAGCCTGACGACGAGGGTTGTCTCGCTGGAATCCTTTATAGAGCAGATAAGCTGTCCAGAACCTGCTTCAGATGCGAAGCAGAGGGGGAATGTGATTGGGGAGCAGAGAAGAAGAACAGTGAGCTGAAGTATTAATTGGAATTAAGCTTGAATAGAAGAATTCTAACAAGGTTTTAGGGTTAGGAAAAAATATGGATAAGATAAGAATCGAACAAATCAAGGTTTTTGCACATCATGGAGTCCTGGAGGAAGAGAAGGAAAATGGACAGGATTTCTTTATATCTATTGAAATGGAACTGAATCTTAAGTATGCAGGTGTGTCTGACAAACTTGAGAAAACAGTTAATTATGCGGATGTAACACTTCTCGCAAAAGAGGTATTTACCGAAACTGTCTACAACACCATAGAGGCTGCTGCGGAAGCGGTTGTTGAGGCGGTTCTGTCAAAGTATGACATAGTTCGTACGGTTACTGTTATAGTAAGTAAGCCGCATGCTCCTATAGATGCTGAGTTTTGGGATGTAAATGTAACTATTACGAGATCAAAGCATATAGTATACCTTGGAATAGGCTCTAACCTCGGCGATAAAAGAGGATATCTCAATATGGCTGTTGAGGAGCTGGGTAAGGATGAGTCCATCTCATCCCTCAAGGTTTCAGAATATATAGAAACTGAACCATATGGACCGGTGGAACAGCCGGATTTCCTAAATGGTGTAGTAGAGATTGAGACAACTCTTGAACCAATGGAGCTTCTGACGATTATACATGATATAGAGCAGGAGGCTGGAAGAGAGAGAATCATCCACTGGGGACCACGTACTCTGGATATAGATATTCTGCTGTATGATGATAAAATTATCAATACCAGCGACCTTACGATACCGCATCCTGAGATGCATAAGAGAGACTTCGTGCTGAAGCCTCTTGTAGAGATAGCTCCTTATGTATATCATCCAATCCTGATGAAGACGGCCGTACAGATGCTGGAGGACCTTAAGAATAGTGGCTATGCGTCTGTTGAGAAGATTGAGACTGAGGATTATAGCGAACAAGAAAGACTAGATCTGGATGGTAAGTCCGTGGTATATGCCGGTGTTCCTGGTGCATATGCCGAGGAAGCTGCATTTAAATACTTCGGAGATCAGGTTGAATATAAAAATGTTAAAAAGTTTGATGATGTGGTAAAAGCTGTTGCAAATGGCGATGCGGATTACGGTGTCATACCTATAGAGAATAGCTCGGCTGGATTTGTTATAGGAAACTACGACATTATCAGAACCAGTGGAGTTAAGATAATAGCTCAGGTCACTATTGATATCAATCATTGCCTGCTAGGTATGAATGAAGCGGTTCTGTCCGATATTACGAAGGTGTATTCGCATCCACAGGGGCTTATGCAATGCAAGGAATATATAGATGAAAATGGTCTCAAGACAGAGAGTGTAAGCAATACTGCGAGGGCGGCTCAGAGAGTAAGAGATGAGGGGCTTCGCAATCAGGCTGCCATATCCAGTGCGAGAGCGGCGGAGATATATGGCCTCAAAATACTTGAGAGAAATATCAACTTCTCCTCCGATAACGCAACTAAGTTTGTTATCTTGACCAGAGAAGAGGTGTTCCTCAGCGACGCAGTAAATGTGAGTGTGTGCTTTACAACCCAGCATAAGGTTGGTGCTCTTTATGACGTGATGGGAATAATCGACGTTAATCAGCTGAACATGACCAGCATAGAGTCTCGCCCATCCCTTAAGCATAAGTGGGAATACTGGTTCTATGTTACATTTGAAGGCAAGCTGACAGATAGAAATGTTATCAAGGCGCTTCGCGAACTGAAGGCTAACACTGATGAAATGATAATACTCGGTACATATTAAAATTGAACTTGACAAAGGACGGTCATTTGTTGTAATATATCTAGGCGTGTGAAAAACACGGAAAAACAAAGTAGAGTATCCACTCTCACCTGGGTAACAAAAGGGTTGCCGGGTCGAATACCTTGAGTTTGAACCAATCAGTTTTGTTTTGGTGTACTTTATTAGTGTATTTTAAGGTGGATATTCTGTAATATCCACTTTATTTTTTTGGAGGGTAAAGCAATAGACTACTTAATTAATGAACAAATCCGTGATAAGGAAGTAAGAGTTATCGGATCTGAGGGAAATCAGCTGGGTGTTATGAGTATTCAAGAGGCAAGAGATGCTGCTGAGGCTGCAGGACTTGACCTTGTAAGAGTATCACCAAATGCTAAGCCTCCGGTATGCAAGATCATCGACTACGGAAAGTTCCGTTATGAGATATCTCGTAAGGAGAAGGAAGCTAAGAAGAAACAGAAAACTGTTGAAATCAAAGAAGTTCGTCTGTCTCCAAATATTGACGAGAATGATCTTAATACCAAGATTAATCAAGCTAGAAAATTCCTGCAAAAGGGTAATAGAGTTAAGGTTACACTTAGATTCAGAGGCCGTGAGCTGGCATATGTGAATCAGAGTAAGCCTATTCTAGATGACTTCGCTGAGAAGCTGTCAGATGTATCTACTGTTGATAAGCAGGCTAAGTTTGAAGGAAGAAGCATGACAATGTTTCTTGCTGCAAAGACAAATAAATAATTTTAGGGAACATTTCCCTATCATATTATAGGAGGAAAATCAAATGCCAAAGTTAAAGACAAAGAGAGCTGCTGCAAAGCGCTTCAAGGTTACAGGAACTGGAAAGCTTAAGAGAAATAAAGCTAATAAGAGTCATATCCTTACAAAGAAGACTACTAAGAGAAAGAGAAATCTTAGAAAGGCTGCTATGACTGATAAGACAAATGAGAAGAATATGAAGAAGATTCTTCCATATCTCTAAGATTTGGTATGTAGACTATTTATTTAGGAGGATAATAAAATGGCAAGAATTAAAGGTGGCGCTAATGCCAAGAAGAAGCATAATAAAGTACTTAAGGCTGCAAAGGGATACCGTGGAGCTAGAAGTAAGCAGTATAGAGTAGCAAAGCAGTCTGTAATGAGAGCTCAGGCATCTCAGTTCGCAGGACGTAAGGAGCGTAAGAGAGACT
This sequence comes from uncultured Lachnospiraceae bacterium, assembly GCA_946414825.1. Lineage (GTDB taxonomy): Bacteria > Bacillota > Clostridia > Lachnospirales > Lachnospiraceae > Eubacterium_Q. The sequence continues at coordinate 3,749 of CAMKQB010000072.1, read as the reverse complement.
TCCGTAAGCTGTGGATCGCTCGTATTAACGCAGCTGCAAGAATGAATGATATTTCTTACAGCCAGCTTATGCATGGTCTCAAGGTAGCTGGAGTAGATATAAATCGTAAGATGCTTTCTGAAATAGCTATCAGTGATCCAGAAGGATTCACAAAGCTTGTTGAGGTTGCAAAGGCAGCTATAGCTTAGTTTTCTGATACTTCAAAAAAAGTATGTAATTAATCAGAATTTTGGTTGACAAAGTTTTATATAAGTGATAATATATTCAAGTCGTGTTCAAGTGATCACGACTTGAATAATGTGAGCGGGAGTGCTGGAATTGGCAGACAGGCTAGACTAAGGATCTAGTGATGGCAACGTCGTGTGGGTTCAAGTCCCATCTCCCGCACAAAACAGGACCTTGAAGAGATTCAAGGTTCTTTTTTTGTCTATGGTCCTGTTCTGTGCGGGAGGACCTTGAACCCAAGGGTTCAAGGTCTCCGTCTTGCAGAGCAAGACGTCGGTCAGGTCGCAATCATAGATTGCTCCCGATTTGACTAAAAACAGTCCACCGGACTGTTTTCTTAACGTCAAATCCCCATCTCTCGCACAAAGAATTTTTTGTGGAAAAGGTATAATCTGCTGGTGACTCGTGGTGACCACATCAGAATCTTGTGAGAGTATATTCTTCTATTGAAGATAAATGCGGAAATCTGCAAAAATGATAATTTTGTCGTTGATTTATCATAACAGATGAAGTATACCTTTAAGAGTGTAAATAATAAGACGATAAGCCAGAACACGATAAAAAAGTATATTGGATACTTTGAGGATTCTTTCCTGTTAAGTAGCGCATACAGATATGACATAAAGGGAAAGAGGTATTACATCCAGTTGGCGTTGGCTCTGCCTGATGATGTAAAGAAAGAACAGGAACAGAAATCCCTATTGCTGACACAGGATGGATTTAAGAAGATTATCATTACCAAGGATGCCATTGCTCCATTATATAATGAAGATGGAGTGCTGGTGATGGGGCTGTTTGATTTTCTTCTTAATGAGAGCAGTCTGGAAATATAATAAATTAAGAAATTATTTATGAATTATAGGGTTACACTTTATGATTCTACGAGAGCTTAGAGATAATGAAATAGAATTGCTTATGGATTTTCTATATGAGGAAAGTGGTGCTATTCGGTATGAATGATTATTTGAGGGAGAACCTGAGTTACTTTGGTTTATATAGGAGAATGTTTCAGGTGAAGAAAAAGTACAAACCAGAATCGGTTTCTTTTGGCGAGCATAAGGATCAATATTTTCTGTTTTATGAACCAAAGAGGATCGTAAGCGATAAGGTCATCGTATGGATTCACGGTGGTGGCTGGAATGCCGGAAATCCCAAGTTCTTTGATTATGTCGGACAATGTGTGGCAGACCATGGATATCGTTTTATATCCATAGGCTATAGGTTGTCTCCGAAGAATAAATATCCAATCCAGATTGAGGATGTGTGTAAAGGGTTCAATTCCGCAATCGAATACTTGAAGAAAAAAGGGATTGATACATCGAGGATTATTGTGGCGGGGCCATCTGCCGGGGCACATTTGGCATCAATCGTGTGCTACTGTCGAAGGGTTCAGGAAAAATATAAGGTTGATGTGTCAAGTGTTGCAGGTTTTATTGGCTCAGGTGGTCCGTACAGCTTCAGGGATGATCAATCTCGGACAATCAGCTTGTTGTTGAATCAGCTTTTTAAAAAGGGATACGATAGAAGAAATGGCGAACCTGTAGTGTTGATGGGTAAAAGCCATATTCCGATGCTGCTTATTCAAAGTAAGCATGATGGATTGATCGAATATGCCTGTGCAGAGGATTTCGCCAAAAGAGCAGTGGAACTTGAAAATTCCTGTGAGTTATATAGCGTTACGGATAAGAAGAATACACATTCATGGTATACCGCCGGAATGTTTTTGGAAACCAGAGCGGAAAACAAAGGATTGAATAAGTTCTTTTCATGGATTGAAGAGTTATAAGCGAAACTAACTATTTGAGAGGAAGATAATTAAGGACGTAAAAGATGTTCAAAGAATTTTATGAAAAACTTTTGGAACAGTTGGCTGTTGATTACAACTGTGAACCGTCTGATTTCCGTTCAGCTGAGAATATCATCACAATCCCGGCGTGGAATGATGGGAGAAGAAGCTACAGCCCCGATATATTTTTTCAAATGGCGACATGCGGAGTGAATACGGTCATTATGGCGGATGAGTGTCTTCATGAGTTCCTGCATAAATGGAGCAAGGATGTGGAGGGACATCACCTGTTTGAGTATGAGAGCCTTTCGTCACTGGACGAGGAGTTGAAACTCCATGGCTACCGGCTGGATCCGACGCATCACATGTTCTTACCTTGCTGTGAAGTCAGGATAGAAGAACGATTTCGGGTGGAGTGGCTTTATGACAGTGAAATTGGTCGTTTCTACGGTGATACACGATTCCCAAACGCAATCGCATATCCGGAATCTTGCCCGGTACGTCCTGACAGAATAGTGGTTATTGCTTGCGACGGGGATGATATCATGGGTATGGCTGGCTGTTCAGAGGATGCACCGCATTGGCAGCAGATTGGAATTGATGTTCTTCCGGAATACCGGTCAAAAGGGGTTGGTTCCTATCTTGTGACATTACTAAAGAATAAGGTTATTGAGATGGGAGATATCCCCTTTTATGGTACCGGTGCAGCGAATGTTCATTCTCAAAATATTGCTATCAAAAGCGGGTTTAAGCCTGCGTGGGTTGAAACCGAAGCAACGAAGATTGGAGAATAAGCTGATAAATTGGAAGATAACTTATTGATTAATATACATGGAAATGGATGGATGGGAGCGGTGAACTGCTCCTATCTCCACAAAAATCAGAAATCTTGGATTGTCGGATGATTGCCGTTGACTTTTCCCAGAAAAGGTGTTATTCTATTCAAAGGTTAACGACGTTAACCTTTGAAGCATAAGGAGGTCTCATATGCCTGCGAAAAAAGGAAATACACCGGACAAAATCAAAAATACCGCAAGAACTATATTCTTAGCGAATGGATTTCGAGAAACATCTATGCAGATGATAGCATCTGAGGTTGGAATCTCAGCACCGGGTCTCTATAAGCATTTTGAGAGCAAGGAAGAGATATTTTCAGCATTGGTTGATCCGTTGATTATAGAGATTAAGGGGATTCTGCATATGGCGGAGAACGAGAAGGATACCTTGTTTGCGGAAGGAAAAAGCGAAGAGGTCTGGGATAAGGAAAAGACGCATCAGCAAATGTTGGATTTTATTTATGCCCATTTTGATGATATGAAGCTCCTTCTGTTTTGCGCGGAGGGTACGGCATATGAGAATATCATTGACAGGGTGGCAGATTATGAAACGAAGGTGATGCTGCGCACGCTGCCAAGGCTTCGGGAGCAGGGCATGGCTATTCCGGAAATTGACGCGGAAACAATTTCTACGATGATGCGGCAACAATACCGCTCTTATGCGGAGCTTATCCGAAAGGATTATACCAAGGAACGCGCGGAGCAATATCAAAAAGAGATAGATACCTTCTTTACAGCGGGCTGGCGTGCGCTTCTTCGTTTTTGATGTATGAAAGCAAAGGTGATTTCGATGAATAATTACGGTTTGACAGTAAAAGCTGCATATCTGGGGTATGTTGTCCAAGCTATCGTCAACAATTTTGTGCCGCTGCTTTTTGTCAGGCTGCAGACAGAGTTTGGAA
>CAMKQB010000071.1 GCA_946414825.1 uncultured Lachnospiraceae bacterium | reverse complement strand
ACTTTAAACGTAATGATATAAAGCTAAGCAGGATACTATACTATGATTATTCAGGTGGAGAATTAAAGTATTATAAAACTTATGTTTTGGAAGACTTGGATCAGTTTAAAGATGCTGATATGATACTGGATTATCTAAAGAATTATTCAGAATAATTATTCTGAAAAATTAAGAAAGGATATATTATTATGGCCTGGGAAGAAGCATTTTTATTATATTTACAAAATAATGTCAGAACAGATTTCTTTGATCCAATCATGCGATTCTTTTCCTTTTTAGGAAATGGAGGATGGTTTTGGATACTTATATGTATTGTTCTTATCATATATAAGCCGACACGTCCCATCGGAATAATTGCTGCTATATCACTCGCAGTCAGCGCCCTTATATGTAATAGCCTCCTTAAAATCATCATAAATAGGACAAGACCTTATGATGCTATTGAGGAGCTTGAATTAATAGCAAAAATGCCGCATGATTCAAGTTTTCCATCAGGACATAGTAATGCTTCTTTTACGGTGGCATGCGCCATAACCTGGTGCCTTTCTAAAAATAAGAAATGGATAGGTGTGATTTTAATTTTGGTTGCTTCGATAATTGCTTTTTCCAGAATGTATGTTGGAGCGCATTATCCTACAGATGTTATTGCGGGAATCATGCTTGGAACTTTAACGAGTATACTTATTTTCCTGCTGCTGAGGAATAAAATGATTAAGAGAGTTGAACCTGATTAATGATGAGGAAAATGCAGTTGCAGTTAGTCAGTAAAGGGGGAAATGATGCTTCGAGATGAAATAATTAGTGAATTATTTAGTAAACAGGATATTAAATATAGGGATTTTCAGGTAAAACTTATTCCACATAAGACAGTGGAGGAAATGATTGGTGTCAGGACACCGGAGCTTAGAAAGTATGCAAAAGAGCTTCTGAAAAGGGAAGATATCGGAAGTTTTCTCGCGATTCTACCTCATGAATATTTTGATGAATATCAGCTGCATGCATTTATCATATCCGGAATAAAGGACTACGATAAATGCATGGAAGAAGTAAATAGATTCTTACCTTATGTAGATAACTGGGCGACCTGCGACCAGCTTTCTCCAAAGGTATTTAAGAAGAACCGTTCGGATCTCTTAAAGCAGATAAAGAAGTGGCTCAAATCAAAAGAGACTTATACAGTAAGATTCGGTATTGGAATGCTGATGGAGCATTTTCTTAATGAGGATTTTGATATAAAGTATCCGGAAATGGTGGCAAAGCTCCGTTCAGAAGAGTATTACATAAATATGATGATAGCCTGGTATTTTGCTACAGCTCTGGCGAAACAGTATGACGCAGTACTTCCGTTTATAGAAGAGAAGAGACTGGATAAATGGACACATAATAAGGCTATCCAAAAATCTGTGGAGAGTTACCGTATAACACCTGAACAGAAGGAATATCTTAAAACCCTTAAGATAAAGTAGATATATTAGTATTATGAAGATTAATATGAACTATTTAGAAAAAAATAAAAGCATAAACGAGGAGGTTTATTGCCTAGAGGTTAACAGTGTGGTAGACTAATACAGGTGTTTTTATTAGACAATGATCGCATTGAGAGGAGAATAATTACATGCCTGTATTTGATTTTAATGAAAAGAAGGAAGAAGCTGTAAAGGCTGAGAGAAGCTATAAGCTGGTATATTCAAGCGAGAGAACCACCAGTACCGAGCATCCGATAATGATTCTTGAAGATTCTGCTTCTAAGCTTGTACATCATTCAAATGGTATGTTTGAGGCTCCGACTGTAGGATCTGCTTTTATATATGATGCAGATGAGAAGTCATCACATAATATCCTGGAAATTGATGCGAGATTTGAAAACCTTCTGAAGTGGCTTGGTGAGAATCACATAATGGTACGTCTCTCAGGACAGGTAACAGAAAGAGGCTATGCAGTTTATAAGATTCTTGAGACCGGAGTGGCTGTGCGAGGCTCTAAGCTATCTGGGGAAAATGGATTCTTACAGTTTATGATTGACCGCCTTCTTCAAAGTGATGAACCCTCTGAAGAGACTGTTGATCCAGATGAGATAGAAGATGCAGATGATATGAGACTTACAAGTATTCAGAGCATAACAGATTATCTCATGTGTGCAGGAAGTACGCTTCCAGAAAACATAAGACTTTGGGCAAGACGTAATCTGGCAGTTGCTAAGTCTTCGGAAGTTACGCCGGAAGAGAGAAGACATGCGCAGAGAGCTCTTTCGATTATGCTCAGTATTCAGTGGAAGAATACTGAATTTCAACCTATAGATCCTGTCGAGGCAAGACGAATCCTGGATGAAGAGCTCTACGGACTGGAAAGTGTAAAGCAGCGAATAATCGAAACAATAATTCAGATAAATCGTACGCATACACTGCCAGCATATGGAATACTTCTGATTGGCCCAGCGGGAACGGGTAAGTCACAGATTGCATATGCGGTAGCGAAGATTCTTAAAATGTCATGGACTACCCTTGAGATGAGCTCAATAAATGATCCCGAGCAGCTGACTGGTAGTTCGCGTATATATGCAAATGCAAAACCGGGACTTATCATGGAAGCATTTGCAAATGCTGAAAGCTCCAATCTGGTGTTTATCATAAATGAGCTGGATAAAGCTGCGTCAGGCAAGGGAAATGGAAATCCTGCAGATGTTCTTCTGACACTGCTGGATAATCTAGGATTTACAGATAACTACGTTGAATGTAATATACCTACAACCGGAGTTTATCCTATAGCAACAGCAAATAATAAAGCGGATATAAGTGCACCACTCATGTCTAGATTTGCAGTTATAGAGCTTCCGGATTATACGAAAGAGGAAAAGCGGGTTATATTTACGCGCTTTGCAATGCCGAAAGTCCTGAAGAGAATCGGACTTCGAAGTGAAGAAATCGTAATAACAGAAGAAGCATTAGATGCGGTAATGGATATATTTAAGAATACATCAGGTATAAGAGATATAGAGCAGGCGGCTGAGCATATAGCTGCAAATGCATTATACAGAATAGAAGTAGAAAACCTGGATTCAATTACCTACGATGCAGAAATGATTCGAGAATTATTATAACAATTCATGTCATACAGATTGCTCCATTGCTATCGCAATTCTCGCAATCCTTGAAACGCTCGGAATCCGCTGTTTTCTACGAAAACGCTACTTCCTCGTGTTTCAGCGTGTCATAAGGTCAAGCTGCTTTTCCTGCAAGCAGGAACGCAGTTTGACTTTTGACACTTATGTCATATTATTTCTTGTTCTCTTTCTTAAGCTCATTCATCTTCATTGCACGAACCTTAAGTGGAAGTCCCCAAAGTGTGATGAAGCCTTCTGCATCATGATGATCATACATATCACCTGTTGTAAATGATGCAAGTGATTCGCTGTAAAGTGAATATGGTGAAGTAGTACCTGCTTTGATGATATTTCCTTTATATAGACGAAGCTTAACTTCACCTGTAACGTACTGCTGAGTTACATCAACAAAAGCTGAGATAGCCTCACGTACTGGAGTGAACCATTTACCTTCGTATACTATACTTGCAAGCTTGCTTCCAAGATCCTTCTTAAGAGCGATAGTGTCACGATCAAGAACAAGCTCTTCAAGCTGCTGGTGTGCTTCCATAAGAATTGTTCCACCAGGAGTCTCATATACTCCACGGCTCTTCATACCTACAACTCTGTTCTCGACGATATCAATAATTCCGATACCGTGCTTTCCACCGATATTATTAAGCTCACGGATGATATCAGCAACTTTCATTTTCTTGCCGTTAAGAGATACAGGCATACCTTTCTCGAAGTTAATTGTAAGCTCTACATCTTCATCAGGTGCTTTCTCAGGAGTTACTCCAAGAACAAGCATATGATCATAGTTAGGAGCCTGTGAAGGATCTTCAAGTTCAAGTCCTTCATGGCTTATATGCCATATATTTCTATCACGGCTGTAGGACTGATCTGTTCCGAATGGAAGATCAATACCATGAGCCTTACAATAATCTATCTCGGCCTGACGTGAATCCATCTGCCATCTGTCATCTCTCCATGGAGCAATAACCTTGATGTCTGGAGCAAGAGCCTTGATACCAAGCTCGAATCTTATCTGGTCATTTCCCTTACCTGTAGCTCCGTGACATATAGCAACTGCATCTTCCTTGCGAGCAATCTCAACAAGCTTAGCAGCGATAGTAGGTCTTGCCATAGCAGTTCCCATAAGGTATTTATGCTCATATACCGCACCTGCCTGAACACATGGCATGATATAATTCTCGCAGAGATCGTCAACGACATCTTCTATATAAAGCTTAGCAGCACCTGAGAGACGTGCGCGCTCCTCAAGACCATCCAGCTCTTCACCCTGACCGCAATCTATGCAGCAGCATATAACTTCGTAACCATATGTTTCCTTTAACCAAGGAATTACCGCAGTTGTATCAAGTCCGCCTGAATAGGCTAAAACAACTTTTTCCATGTTTACTGACCTCTTTTCTAAAAAAATATTCTATTAGGCTTTAAAAAAATGCCACACCTCATAATACCTTATATTACGCAAAAAGAAAAGCATTCTTTGTTTTTTCTTGCTATTTTTCTTTTACTAATTATTTGACAAGAAATATAAACTGTAGTATTTTTGTATTACACCAAATAATACAAAGCTGCTTCAGCTTTATATAAGTAAAATAGACAAGAGGATGCATAAATGATAATTAAGATAGATGAATATTCAGATGTACCTATCTATATGCAGATACGAAACCAGATAGTGATTGGAATCTCAAATGGAGAGCTTGCTCCGGGAGAACAGCTTCCTACTGTACGGGCTTTAGCAATGGAGATGGGGATCAATACTATGACGGTCAGCAAGGTGTATCAGCTGCTTAAATCAGAGGGATATATCTTAACTGATAGAAAAAATGGAGCCAGAGTGAGAGAGAGCATCAATCAGTCAGGCATTCTGAGTGAAGATAACAAGACAGAGCTTAAGCGTATAGTATCTGAAGCAAGACTATCAGGAGTTTCGAAGAAAGATATTCTGAAGCTGGTTGAAGAATACTACTGATTTTGAAAGGTATAGGATATGAATATTATATTTAGTATTATAATGCTTGTAATAATGGTTCCGTGCGTTTTATTCATTTTCTTTTATGATTATCCAGCAAAATGGAGAGATAAGAAATATATATTTGGAATACGTAACCGAACTGAGTTTAAGGAAGAAAAGGTTGCACTTAGAGTTGATGAGATAGTATCGAGTTGTAGAAAGAAAGCAAAGCTTTTACTAATACTATCCCTTATTCTCATGGTGCTCTTTTGTTTTGTTCCGAACTTTTCTATTAGACTCGTAGTATGGACTACTTTTATCTTTGTAGATCTGGTGCTCATGTTTGTTCCTTTTACAAATGGGCATAGTGAGCTGAAGAGTCTAAAAAGGGAGCTTGGCCTGGCTTCTGAAAAGGGTATAATTTATACAGATCTAAAAGGAGCAGGTGCGGTTCATGCACTAAAAAAATCAAGCTTGATTGTGCCAAATATTATAGCTACTGTTTTCTTCCTAACAGCACTACTAAATGATTTAGGAGTGGTAAAACTTGTGGGTTTACTACCGGGACAGCAAGCCTACCAGGCGAGATTAATGACTGGCATGACAGGGGCGCTCCTTTTCGTTAGTTTTATGATCATACCTATAGCATTTATGATGGATGGAATCAAAAATGAAGTTATCTCTGAGGATAGCGACATTAATGCTAATTACAACAGAGCTAAGAAAAAGACTATGGCGAACTTTATGGTTTTGTTCACATGGATTAATACTGCGGTTATTATTCTAATGATGATAATGATGTGTATATGGGATAATCAGCTTATAATTCTTGGTTTATTTGCGTTATATATGCTGAGTGTCATGACAGGGGCTTTTCTCTTTGGCGCAAGGCAAAAAATGATAGAAAATAGATATAAGAAGGAAACATCTGTTGAGATAGATGATGACGATAACTGGATACTGGGACAGATATACTATAATCCAGATGATAAGAGACTGAATATCACTAAAAGAGTAGGTGTTGGAACTACTGTAAATATGGCCCATCCTGCGGGAAAAATACTAGGTGTTATTGCAATCCTAATGGTGATATTTACATTTGTAATGCTTATATACATTGGTGTGCTTAGTCAGACGCCGATGGTGGTAAGAATTGAAAACAGAAATGTAATCTGTCATCAGATGAAGGACGATTACAGCATTCCGATTAGTGGTATAGATGATATTGCTCTGGAATCTGACTCTGGCAAACTGAAGCTTCGTAAAGAATTCGGATATGATATGGATCCGCTATATAAAGGGAAATTCTCTATAGATGATGAAAGTGGCTGTATAACATTTCTGGATTTAAATACAAAGAGCTATATTACTGTTAGTGCTGATGGAAAGAAATATTATATAAATTCCACGAGTGACGAAGAAACTGTGGAAATCTATAATGATGTGGTGAACCAATTAACAAATTAAAATCCTGTGAAGCTCATGAGGCTGTGTACTAAATAACAGGTACACAGCCTCTTTTATTTTGGGCATCAAATACGAAATATATTGACAAGGAGAAAATTATGTTGTATTGTTTGTATTACGAAAAATAATACAAACAATACAACAACTGATTTATTATATTTGTAGAAAGAAAGATCGAGGAAACAGTTATGTTAGAAATTAAAAGCTTAGATAAGATTTATAAGGGAACAGATAAAGGTATAAAAGATATATCCATTACAGTAAAAGCAGGAGATATATATGCATTTATCGGTCATAACGGAGCTGGTAAGACAACGCTTCTTAAGGCTATCACAGGAATACATGAGTTCGATAAGGGCGAAGTTATAATCGATGGTATAAATATCAAGGATGACCCAATGGAGGTTAAGCGAAGGATAGCATATATCCCTGATAATCCTGATATATATGAGTTTATGACTGGTATTCAGTATCTTCAGTTTGTAGCAGATATATATAATGTATCCGCAGCAGAACGTGAACAGAGAATATCAGAATACGCTGATAAGTTTGAGATAACAAGCTCTCTTGGTGATTTGATATCATCATACTCTCATGGAATGAAGCAAAAACTTGTTATAATATCGGCACTTCTTCACAGTCCAAAGCTTCTGATAATGGATGAACCATTTGTAGGATTAGATCCTAAGGCGGCATTTATCCTGAAGGATATAATGAGAGAGATGACAGAGCAGGGAGGTGCGATTTTCTTCTCAACCCACGTACTTGAAGTTGCTGAGAAGCTCTGTAACAAGGTTGCCATCATAAAGAGTGGTAAACTAATTGCAAGTGGCATGATGAATGAAGTAGTAAAGGATGGAGAGTCACTGGAAGGACTCTTTATGGAAAGTGTGTAATTATGAATATTCGAACTCTTAGTAAACTGGAATTAATTAATTTTCTTGGTATAAATGAACTACGTCATGTGAAGGATCCGAGTGTGAAGAAGCAAAAGGGATTCATGTTCGTGGTTCTCATGGTTCTGTACTTTTTTCTTGCAGGATACGTAATAATGCAGAGCCTTTTGCTGGGTAAGCTGGGAGCTACCAGATATATTCCGGTTCTTTATTTTTTATTCGCTGGAATGATCAATCTGGTGGTTGGAATCTACAGAGCTAAGGCTGCTATATATAGAGAAAGAGATTTGGAAATGGTGTCAGCACTTCCACTTAGTGGAAAGACCATAGTAGCATCCAGAATTTTCAGAATGTATTTTGATAACCTGATCGTTGGTCTTGCTATAATCATTCCAGCTATGCTTGTTTATGGAATCAAGTCAGGATGCGGAGCCATGTTCTATATCTCCATCATTCCTGTATGCCTTGTAAGCCCAATTCTTCCTACAGCTATCGCTGCATGGGTTGGAATAATATTTGCGGCAATTATAGCTAG
>CAMKQB010000070.1 GCA_946414825.1 uncultured Lachnospiraceae bacterium | reverse complement strand
CATCTTCCAGTTCAAACACTCTTGTCGGCTTTATGTATTTTTCCTTAACATCAATGCTTCGGTCTACCGGTTTTTAATAAAGGTGACAACACGTTTAATTCTTTACAAATAAAAGATTATTCACAAACTTCACCTCTATATTTCTTCAAATTCCGATTTATGTGTCTCAAATCATTTTGATGCCACTGACTTATCTTCGAGCTTTTCGACATCCAGATTTATGTTGATATGTCCGTCAACCTTTTTGTCACTTAAAAGAACTACCGTTTCTATATGTTGAGTATTTGGAAACATATCCACACAACAGCCCTTTACCGGAGCATATCCATTTTCCTGGAATATCTTGATATCACGTGCAAGCGAGGTTGGCTTGCAGCTGATGTATACAAGGTTTTCAACTCCATAGGATAGTATCTTCTGCAGTGCCTTTGGATTCACTCCATCTCTTGGTGGATCAAGTATTATAAGGTCTGGTTTTTCCTCCAGCTCATCAAGCTTTTTTAATACATCACCAGCAATGAACTTGCAGTTCGAAAGCTTATTCAGCTTCGCATTTTCCTTTGCAGCCTCAACCGCTTCTTCTATTATTTCGATCCCATATACTTTCTCAGCAACCGGCGCCATCATCTGGGCGATAGTACCAGTACCACTGTAAAGATCATATATAACGCCAACTTTATTTTCAGACATATCACCTGATGCATCGACACCATTCTTTTGAAGCGCCTCAAATGCATAATCGCGTGCCTTGGAATACAGCACCTCACTTCCCTTTGTATTCGTCTGGAAGAAGGAAAATGGAGAAATCTTGAACTTAAGTCCAAGCACCTCTTCCATCAGATAATCCTGTCCATATAGCAATGTAACTGTATCCGGAATAATGGCATCTGCAAGGGTGTCACATTCTGTATATAGCACGCCCACGATTCTATTATATCTTTCAAGTGACTCGAATTCTCCAGAGCCACCTTTTTCCTCTTCCGACAGATACGCATTTCTAAAGATACCATTTTTGTCTCTTACGACCTTATTCTTCCTCTGTCCGTATCTCCCTGTATTTGAATCATATCCATGAGACTTATAGCCATCCATTCCGATCGGTTCACTATCTCCCAGGGATAGTAGTCCTGCCACATACTCAGGAAGGCACAGTTCATCAACAGTTTCGCTTCTCTTCTCATTCCATGGTATATCACGAGTATATTCATCAATAGAGTGGTGAGTCGTGGTAACTAGATTGACTATTATTCCACCGTCTGTAGCTGACTCTCTTATTACAAGATTGCGGAGCACTCCGCGGTGAGTCCTCTTATTATAATGAGGAACTCCCTTATCTCTGTAAAACTTCTGCGTATACTTCAGTATTTCATTCCACGCTGGGCTCACCAGCGCACAAGAGTCAACACTGAGAATATCATAGGTCGAATTCCTTCGATGTAGCCCAAGCGTCAGGGGACCGTCCTTTTCAGAGTCTCCAAATGTAAATTCCATTTTGTTCCTATATCTGAACTGACTAGGTGATGCCTGAATTCCTTCCCATAGGAACTGATTATCAGCAGTCCCCTCCTTATCCACGTCCGCTCCAAGCTCAGGTATAACAGGAGCCAGAATCTCCTTAACCATTTCCTCTTTAAGCTTTAGCTGATTAGTGTAGGCAAGCTTTTGATAGCTGCAGCCCCCGCACTGATGGAAATGGTTACACATAGGTTTCTTGGTTTCCAGCGATGAGCTTTTTACCACATCAAGCAGTATGCCCTCAGCCTTACCTTCCTTCTTCTTCTTGATGCGAACCTTCACAGTCTGGCCCGGAAGAGCTCCCTTGACAGTAACATTTCGCTCTATCTGACCGCCCTCGGCCTGTGGATTCTCTTCTATATGAATAAAGCTCCCCTTATTTGGGAAGCTATAATGCTCTATTACCCCTTCAACTATATCCCCTTTTTTCACTCTTTATCCTCCAGTTAGACTCTTCGTTTTTCTTCGTATAATCTCTTGTCAGCCTCTTCAATTATGTCCTTAATATCGCGTGTTTTATCAGCTTTTGATATACCGATGCAGACTGTAAGATCATATGGTACATTTGCCTCATCATTGAGTTCCTTTAAAATGCCCTTTACATTCTCGCCAATTTTATGAACCTCGCTTACATCGCTGGTCCAGACCATTATCAAAAATTCATCGCCTCCGAACCTGATGCAGCTACTCTTCTTCCTCGACTGTGCACACGCCATACGCATAGACTCAGATATCCTGACAAGTGCCGCGTCGCCTTCGATATGGCCGTAGGTATCATTTATCGACTTAAATTTGTTAGCATCGATCATCATCAGATACATCGAATCACTATTTTCATTTTCGAGCCACTGCTCATATCTATGTAAGAAATGTTTTCTATTGCCAAGCTTTGTCAGCGGATCGACCGCAATAACCTGATCCATAGAATGCATGTATAGAAGCAGGATTGCCAGTGACAGCGTTGCACAAGCAAGCGGAAGATTTGGATAAATGAACTGAACAATTCCTGCGATAGCCGGAGCGAGCGGGAATAATGCCAGCTTGATAAGTGTCGGCCTCATTATCTTTTTATTCTGATCAAAGATTCCAATGAACGCTCTAGCGCAGGTTATAAAAACATAAATGTATGAAATGAAATATTGAATCAGGAATAGTGGACCTCTGTGATAGTCTCCATTCCCGTCAACATAGAACAGGATACCCGTGAAAAAATTCACTATCACAAGTATTCCCATCACCCACACGAGACACGACGCTATTCTTACACGCCTTCTATTCTCAACAAAAGGCGATCCCTGCATGTGTTCGAAGTACACGAACCAGAAGTAACACATTAGCGTAGTTGAAAGGAAGTAGGCACTCTTAGAAATCATATATACTGTTTTGTTTCCCTCAAAGATTCCTCTATGCATCATAACGAAGACTGTGTCAGACGCAAAGAAAACAATGGCTGAATAGATGGACATAGCAAAATTTCTCTGGGCAACCATTTTAGATATGCCCTGAGTTTTGTACAGGATAATAGCCACCAGGATGATTGCCATCAGGTTTATTTCCAGATACATAAACGTATATGTAGTTGCGTAGTCCATGTTTCCTATCATATTGCTACCTTATATTCTTGAACTCAGTCTCATAGTTTCCTTCGTCATCAAACGTCATAACCACGTAGCTTTTCTTGCTTCCACCTCGAGGCAGGGAAATGCTCCCCGGATTGATTATATGTACGCTCTCACCTGCGTCGCCAAAGCCTTCAAATGTATCGTTGAACGGAACATGAGTATGGCCATACATAGCTATGTCACAGTCATTTTCGAGGGCTGTATACATTAGATTTTCGAGCCCGTAACCAACCCCCTGTTTATGTCCATGCGTACAGTAGAACCTGTGACCATTCAGGTCAAACGCTGCCGAACTCTTGAGCGAGTTTCCTGTACCCGAATCGCTCGAATAATATCTGTCACAGTTTCCCTTGATAAAGACCGCCGGTATTGGGAGTGATTTTTGCTCATCCTTATTCTCGGAATGAAGCTTATTCCAAACCCGCGCAGACTCATCCAGCCAGTCTCTGACCGTCTCTGGATCATCCTCGATATCGCCGAGATGAATCAGCATATCTGGATGTTCTTTATCTATTGCAGACTTTATATTCTGACTCTTGCCGTGCGAGTCACTAAGTATCAGTAGTTTTCTTATCATATGTTTTTGAGGTAATCGGCGAGGGCACGAAGAGCCTGGCCTCTATGGCTGATGGCATTCTTCTCCTCTGGGCTGATTTCCGCGGAAGTCTTGCCATATTCTGGGAGATAGAATATAGGGTCATAACCGAATCCATTCTCTCCTGCTATTTCGTAACCGATACGTCCTTCCATATTTCTAACAAATGTTTTCTCAGTTC
This sequence comes from uncultured Lachnospiraceae bacterium, assembly GCA_946414825.1. Lineage (GTDB taxonomy): Bacteria > Bacillota > Clostridia > Lachnospirales > Lachnospiraceae > Eubacterium_Q. The sequence continues at coordinate 4,361 of CAMKQB010000070.1, read as the reverse complement.
CGTCTGGGAAAACAGCCGCCATAGCACAAACAAATCTAGCGGTTCTCTTCTCGTCCGGAACTCCCTCTAGTCTATCAATAATATTCTGATTCTTGATGTCATAGGAGGTATCCTCTCCCATGTATCTAGCGGAGTAGATTCCTGGCTCCTTATTCAGAGCATCGACCTCCAGGCCTGAATCATCAGCCAGCGCCAGATGACCACTTGCCTTACATACTGCTCTTGCCTTGATAAGAGCATTTTCCTCAAAGGTCTTGCCATCCTCAACTATATCAATATCGATACCTGCTTCCTTCATGGAAAGAATCTCCACATCCAGATCCGCCAGTATCTCCTTTATCTCTCTAAGCTTATTCATGTTACCTGTTGCAAAAACTAATGTTCTCATATTTTTCCTACCTATCTACCGTAAATGCTTTAAGACAGATATTCGCTTCCTTCTCCTCAGAATTCTGCCATATCTCGCCATATAAACTCATATATCCCTCACCATCCGTAAGGTCAAGGTTCGCAGTTCTTTCGCCCGCGTCACATTCTATTGCTATCGGTCTCTCGCTTCCCGGTGTCGTTATACTCATGATGATTGCATACTTCTGCCCCGGTTCCAGTTCTATATCCTGATTCAGATCAACTGTATAGTAACCAGCATATCTAGTCTCGCCCTTGCCAACCTCTTTTCGACCTCGGTTGAGCGAGTTCATTTCCTCGTAATCTGTCACAACGAAAACCGAAAATTTGGTATTCGGACCAGTCGCATAGAAGGACACGGCCTTCAGAGTTTCCTTACCCTTAGCCTCATATACATTTGCAAAGTAGGCTGATTCGTCGCTATAACCCATCTGACCTACCCAGCCAAGTTCGTCCGTCTGATATATGTTATCGTAATCATCCGCGTCATCAAGACTCGTATAAACTATTGATTTCTGACAAATATTCACATCCTCGTAGGAGATATAGAAATATCCTCCGTCACCAAAAGATTCGCCCCAGCTATTCTTGCAGATATATGCCCCATCACTTGAAGGCTTAAGAGCAAAATTCTCCTTCGGATAATTATCATTCCATCCCACTATAACAAGGTCATGGTTTGGTTCCTCATAGCCGTCATAATAGTAGCTGGCGGTATCAGGATTATAATAAACTGAGTACGACTCTCCATATGGCATTTCTAGATAAATCGAAGTCTCCACGCCGCCATACTTGTAAATGGCACTCTTTATCTTATTATCATCTCTCTCATTTATAATGATAGCTTCTTTTAAATGTTTCACAGCAGGCAGAGATTCATCTGTCTCTCCGTCTCCATAAGGATCATCCTCTTCAAGAACAGGCCCTCTCCATGCCGCCATATAGGCGATGCTCATCGTATGCTCTCCACCCTCACTCAGGTCAAGACTGAAGCCATTATTTAGAGACATATGATCAACAGAGTAAACCATTTCCTCCTGTGGAAGCGTGATAGTCTCCAACGCACCAAGAGATGCAAAAGCCCAACATGTTCCTTGGTTACCCTGATCTCTGACAGGAGACACGCGACCATAGTCTCTCATATCGTAAGCGTCAGGAAGGTAATGTCCGTCATCTATATTTATGAAATTAACCATACTGCTTGCAAAGGAGTACTCCGCTGTATAGCCAAGATCCTTCAGATGGTCAGAGATAGGAATATAGATAATACCCTCCTTCTCTATTAGCTCACTTTTCTTAAACTCAAGAGTCGTGCGTCCTCTATCCATCTTCACAGTTCCATCTGGATACTCATTAACCGAGCAACACATTATATCTTCTAGGAATTTCTTAGGTGCATAAAGCTTCGCATCCTCGCCCAGAATTATCTCATAATTGAAGCTGCTGATGCTCTTGCCCTCGACTCTGACGTCGATGCCATTTTCCTTGAGGAGTCCTAGCTTGGAGTCCACCAGTCCCTGAAAGGACACATCAAAATCCTGACTCTTTTCAATTGTACTTTCCTTATTTCCCGACAGATAAAACAGGACCCCAACGCCTATTGCTGCCAGCAGAAATAACACTATTAACTTTTTCATTTATAGTCGCCTTAGCTTTAGTACTAATTCCTTTTCGGTGGTTTCTTACCCATAAACTGATAATAATAAGACCTGATCATTCCGTTATAAATCTTGCGGTTCTTATCCGCCTTGCGGCCAATATATTTCTCCGCTTCCTCGTAGGATGTTATCAGGAACATTGACCAATTATCCAGCGCCCTGAACCTATCCCCTATTATACCATATAACTCCGGAAGCGCTTCCTTTTCTTCCAGTCTCTCTCCGTATGGCGGATTTGTAATAATGAAGCCATATGCTTTAGGACTGCTGAGTTCTTTTACATTTCTTTGCTGGAAATGTATATAGTCAGCAACCCCCGCCTCTTCTGCGTTCTGCATAGCACATTTAACTATCTGCGAATCCAGATCATATCCCTGAATATGCATTTCCACATCCGTTTTCTCGAGCGAACGTGCCTCATCATAAGCCTCGTACCAAGTCTTCTTGTCTATGATTTTCTCCCAAGTGCAAGCCGTAAAATCCCTGTTCACGCCCGGAGCAATATTCGCCCCGATCATTGCCGCTTCTATTGGAAATGTACCACTTCCGCAGAATGGATCTATGAGAAGTCTGTCCTCTCTCCATGGCGTCAGCATAATAAGTGCTGCTGCCAGAGTTTCTGAAATCGGTGCCTTTCCTACCAGCTGTCTGTAGCCTCTCTTATGAAGTGACACGCCAGTGGTATCGAGACCGACAGTGACGATATCCTTCTTGATAAATATCCTTACAGGGTAATCATCACCATCCTCAGCGAACTGAGATATATGATAAGTATTCGACATTCCCTCAACCATCGCCTTCTTCGCGATTGACTGAATGGCAGTCTCGCTATAGAGCTTCGACTTATTTGTGGTGGCCTTCGTCACCCAAAAACGACCATTTCTAGGTATTATTCTAGCCCATGGAATCCTCTTTATTCCATCATACAGTTCATCAAATGTCACAGCCTTAAACTGCGCACATTTAAGGAGTATTCTCTCGCTGGTCCTTATTCCTATATTTGCTCTGGCTATAGCACTGGCAGGACCTGCGAAGGTTACACGTCCATCCTCCACCTCGACTATGTCATAGCCAAGAGCCTGTATTTCCTTTTTCAGAACAGCCTCCAGACCAAAATGGCATGGAGCTATTAGTTCAAATCTTTCGTCCATATCTTCCTGTCTTTCTCATTTAAGAGTACTTGTACCTCCGCTTCGGAGCATCGATTTGCTCCGCAAATTGTTATTTATTGTACCAAGATTTGCCAGCTATGTCCAATAATAGAAAGATGTCGGTGAAAGGATTTTCACCGACATCTATATAAGTCATATAATTATTATCTATGCTTCGTCTCCACTACTGAGAAGGGAGTATTACTTACCAAGTCTTGCTCTGAGTTCCTTTGTCATTTCCTCAAATCCAGGCTTACCTAGAAGAGCGAACATATTTTTCTTGTAGCTCTCAACACCTGGCTGATTGAACGGATTAACACCAAGTGTGTAGCCGCTAACGCCGCAAGCAAACTCGAACTTGTAGAACAGTTCTCCGAGTGCAAGCTCGTCAATTTCTTCCATATCTATACGGATGTTTGGAACTCCACCATCAACGTGAGCGAGGATAGTTCCTTCCATAGCACATTTATTAATGAAGTCTACTGTCTGTCCAGCTAAGTAGTTCAGACCATCGAGATCCTCTGCTTCCTTCTGCATAACAACTGCCTTGCGAGGATTTACTACGTTTATGAATGTCTCGAAGTGATTCTTTGTTCCATCCTGAATGAACTGGCCAAGTGAGTGAAGATCTGTTGTAAAGTCAACGCCTGCAGGGAAGATACCCTTGCCATCCTTGCCTTCACTCTCTCCGTAGAGCTGCTTCCACCACTCTGTTACATAGTGAAGAGCTGGCTCAAAGTTTCCAAGAATTTCCATCCCAAGTCCCTTCTCGTACATTACATTTCTGACTGCTGCATACTTCATTACGTCGCTGTCGTCGAAATCCTTTGATAGGCAGTACTCGCGACCATTTGCAGCACCTTCCATGAGTTTATCTATATCCGCACCACTTGCTGCGATTGGAAGAAGTCCAACTGCTGTAAGAACTGAGAATCTTCCACCTACATCATCAGGTACAACGTATGTCTCATATCCTTCTGCATCTGCAAGAGTCTTGAGAGCTCCACGAGCCTTATCTGTTGTAGCATAGATACGCTTTGCAGCTTCAGCCTTTCCGTACTTCTTCTCAAGCATTTCCTTGAAAAGTCTGAATGCAACTGAGCACTCTGTTGTAGTACCTGACTTTGAGATAACATTTACAGAG
>CAMKQB010000069.1 GCA_946414825.1 uncultured Lachnospiraceae bacterium | reverse complement strand
AGCTATATCAGCACCAGCAAGTGCACACTCAGTAACATGTACTGTATTTCTGATACTTGCTGCGATTATCTCTGTATCGATATCGTAGTTACTGAAGATCTGAACGATATCTTCAATAAGCTCAATACCAGGTGAACTGATATCATCAAGTCTTCCAAGGAAAGGTGATACATACGTAGCTCCTGCTCTTGCAGCAAGGAGTGCCTGATTTGCTGAGAAGATAAGAGTAACATTTGTCTTGATACCTTCAGCTGAAAGAACCTTAACAGCCTTAAGTCCTTCAACAGTCATAGGAATCTTAACTATCATGTTAGGATGGATAGCAGCGATTTCTCTACCTTCCTTGATCATACCTTCAGCATCAACTGTAGTAGCCTTGACCTCACCACTGATAGGTCCATCTACGATAGATGTGATTTCCTTAATAACCTCGTTGAAATCTCTTCCTTCCTTAGCAATAAGAGATGGGTTTGTAGTAACACCACAGATAACACCCATGTCATTTGCTTTTCTTATGTCGTCAACATTTGCAGTATCAATAAAGAACTTCATTGTTTATATCCTCCACTCTTACGTATTTGTCCTTATATGACAAATACATTATATTATTATTCTCTAAAAAATAATTTCACTTTTTTAGGAACTATTTTTGATTTTTTACTAATGTTTATAGTTGTATCTTAAACGGTCAGTTCACTCTCTAAGCATTTCTTTCCTGTCAGGCTGGCGCTCCTTGCATCAGGCTGCTGGCCGCCTACATACAGGTGATAGCTTCCGCGAAGCTTAACTCTTCTTCCGTCTTCAAGAACTGTATCAAACGCTCTCTCACCCAATTTAAACGTTACCGTTCCTGACTCTCCCGGAGCAAGAGTTATTCTCTCAAATCCTTCCAGACTGTACTTAGGCTGGTTTGCAGGATCAAGAGCTTCACTTAGTCCATCAACACCATTATTTAAATTATTAGACAGCTTTTCAGCTGGCTTATTATCTATATACAGCTCGGCAACTTCGTCAGCTTTAACATTTCCTGTGTTCTTAATAGTAACTGTTACGCTAACTCCTGAAGCAGCCTCTGAATCATTTTCATTTATCTGAATATCACTGTATTCGAAGCTTGAATAAGATAGTCCATATCCAAATGGGTAAAGTGGCTCGCCTTCGAAATATCTGTATGTTCTATTCTTCATACTATAGTCTTCGATAGGTGGCTGTGTTCCATCCTTATAGAATGTAACAGGAAGCTTTCCACCTGGAACAGCCTCACCAAACAGGATATCTGCAACGGCCTGTCCCCCAGCCTGTCCACTGTACCAGCTCTGAACGATAGCATTTGCATGTTCCTCTTCGAAGCTGAAATCAATGGCACTACCTGTATTGCAAACAACAATAACCGGCTTACCAGTAGAAACTACTCTCTCTATCATCTTTCTCTGGGACTCTGGAAGGAAGAGTGATGTCTTATCACCAGCGGCGAAAGCATTTCCTGTATCGCCCTCTTCGCCTTCAATAGTTGAATCAAGTCCGACATAGAGAATAACTACATCGCTTGCTCTTGCAACTGTCTCAGCCTCGCTGAGTCTGTCATCCTCAAGAGCCAGATTCTGAACTCTGTCATTGAAGAGATGAGCGCCCTCTGAATAAAGAACCCTGGTTCCTGGATTAACAGCATTTCTGATTCCCTGAAGGTTATTAACGTATCTGGAAGATGTACCGTTGTAATTTCCTTCAAGCACTGCTATAGAAGTAGCTGTTGGTCCGATAACTGCGATTGTATTAATATCATCCTTATTAAGAGGAAGTATCCCATCATTCTTGAGAAGTACTGTCGAGTTAACACTTGCTTTGTAGGAAAGCTCAGCAGACTCATCAGTATCGAGGTCATTAATGCTGATCTTGTCATATTCACAATCATCTGAGAACATTCCAAGTGCCGCTCTGATTGTATAAGCTTTTACTGCAGCTGTTCTTATCTCTTCTTCTGTAACGAGACCCTGATTATACGCATCCATGATTTCTCTATACACATAACCTGCATTCACATCGCATGTAGCTTTAAGTGCAAGAGCACCTGATTCAACTGCATTCTTTGTAATATGATGATTCTTATGAATATCCATAAGAGCAAGGAAGTCAGAAACGATATAACCATCGAATTTCCAATCCTGTCTGAGTCTCTTAACAAGAAGCTCCTGGCTGGCACAAGCCGCTTCACCATTTACTCTGTTATAAGCACCCATAACACCGGATACGTCACCTTCCTTAATACATGCATAAAACGCTGGTGTGTATGTTTCTTCCAGGTCCTTAGCACTAGCCTGTGCATCGAAGCCATGTCTAAGAGCTTCAGGTCCTGAATGAACTGCAAAATGTTTAGCACACGCAGAAGTCTTCAGGTACTTGCCATCCCCCTGAAGTCCCTTTACAAATGCAACTCCCAGGGCACCTGTCAGATATGGATCCTCTCCATATGTTTCCTGGCCTCTTCCCCATCTTGCATCTCTGAAAATGTTTACATTTGGAGACCACATAGTGATTCCCTTGTAAAGATCTCTGTCTCCGTATTTAGTGGACTCATTGTACTTAGCTCTGGCTTCGGTAGCTATTACGTCACCGATTTTCTGAAGCATTTCTTTATCAAACATAGCAGCAAGTGCTATAGCCTGTGGAAAAACGGTCGCTGTACCTGCTCTGGCAAGTCCATGAAGTCCTTCATTCCACCAGTTATAGGCTGGAATTCCCTGTGACTCAACAGCAGGGCTGTCATATCTGATCTGGGATGCAGCTTCTTCCAGTGTCATGGAATCAATGAGCTTCTGTGCAATTTCTTTAAATTCTTTTTTCATATCAAGTCCCCTAAATGTTCTCCCTTATAAATACCTTTAACCTTCACTAATGGTAAAGCTTTTAACCTTCACTAATTTAAAGCTTTTAACCTTCACTAATTTAAAGTTTTTAACCTTCACTAATTAAATACTTTAACCTTCACTAAGAATACTTAACCTTCACATTAGTACCCCTATACCGTTTTATAGTAACACACAAGATTTTTAATTACTTTTCAAATGTTGCGCAAAGTTTATCGAATGTTGCTAAATAAAGTTACCAGAATATAAAAGAGCTCAGATACGAGAATCTGAGCTCTTAATTGAACGCGTTGCATATTGAGTTATATATAAAACACTAAGGCCTACACAGAAAGACCTCCGCTGTTTCGCCACTCTGAACTGTCATGGTTCCTACTGCGTACTGACTGTATCCATCTTCATAGAAGCCTTTAAGTGTGAAGTTCATTCCTTCTTCATCAAAGGTGACTGAACCGTCTTCTGCCATAGTGCCGCTGAAGGTAGAATTTTCATCATCTTTAGATTCCCACTCTCCATCTTCACCCCAAAGAACCTCATCATAATCAAAAGTAAGGCTTAGATTATTTCCATCAAAGCTTGTGGTGGCAGATATTGTTTCTTTGCCATAGCAATCCATCTCATTGTTTCTATCCCAGAGTAGGAAGCATCTCCAGCCTCCGTTTAGCCTGGCAGTCGATGTAACTATCTTTCCTCCAAAATCCGTTCCTTGTGGATTGTCTGTCGCCCAATCAAAGTATTCTTCATAAGAATATGCATTTGTAGAAAAGAACTCGCTTGCAATCTCATCTGTGAGTGGAACTGCATAATCGCTTATCTTATAGAAATCTCTCTCTTCTGGCCCGAATATTTCGCCATCTTCATTTGCTTCAAATATTTTTCTTAGTTCAGTTGATTCTTTTGGTTTTTCTTCCTCAGCGTCTGTCTCTGTGGAATACTTAGCCATAATCACATCTTCTGCAAATTTGCTGGAAACATCAGAATTTAACTCTCCAAGCATTATTCCGTCGTAGTTTTCTGGAACTTCAAAAACATAGATCTTTTTATCATTAAAGCTTGAACTATACAGAGTTCCTCCATCTACCTCTTCTGAACTATCTTTCATTTCATCAACATTCGTTTTGTACTGTGTTACTATTTTTACATTTATTTCTTCACCAAACTTATCGAACTTAGTCTCCGCATGTTCAACATCCTCATCAAGCAGTCCATATTTTTCAGCTGGTGAATTCAAAACATAACCAGTATAATAATCTACAACTTGAGGAGAATAATGAACATTTTCATAATACCAACGATAATCATCACTCGTAACAAGTGCTGATAATTCTCCCGCCACAGTACATTCAACGTAATATTTTACCATACCATTCTCGTCTGGTTCTGATACTGCTACTCTTCCAAATTCAAAAGAATAAGGTGAACCCTTAATATCAATTTCCTCTGGATGAATAATTTCAAGATTTTCATCAAGCAACACAGTTGATGAGTTAGCCTCAATCTTGTAACCTTGATCAACTAAATGGCATCCCATTTCTTCGGCATATGGAACAGGCTCCGGTTCAGGTTCTTCAGGTGTTGCCTCTGCTACAGTGGTTGGTTCCTCTGTGGTCACCTCCTCTGTAGTTACCTCTTCTACCACTTCCTTCTCCTCAGGCTTCCTGGTTAGAAGAACTACTATCAGTATTATTATGCCTATAAGGACTAATGCACCTATTACTATACCGACTATTAGTAGCGACTTATTATTCTTATTATTTCCTGTCTGTTGCTGTATCGGCTGTACATTTTGTACCGGTTGTGCCGGCTGATTCAGTTGCCCGGTCTGCGGCTGCTGCACTGGCTGTACATTTTGCACAGGTTGCTGCACCGGCTGCATCTGCTTTGCCCCACAATACTCGCAGAAGAGCGATCCATCAGCGATCTGATTTCCACATTTACTACAAAACATTGCTTTATACCCCCTTTCAATGTTTATATTAATATTTTAACTTATATCCATAAATAATCCCACTACTTTTCTTGACATTTTCTAATTTTTATCAAAAATCACAATAAAGACTCATCATCTATAAAATGACATTTTTTGCAATTACTCTTTGACATCATCAGTTTTTCTATGATATAAGATACAGCTGGTGGGTGTATTTTTTTGATATATGGATGTGTCTCGGTAGCACACTTCATTATAAGGAGAAACCATGAACGTAGTAAAATCCCTGAAAAGACTAAAATGGTATGAGCTAATCATCTGGTTTGGCTCAATGCTCGTTATTACATTTTCATATCTATGCTTCAGCCGCTCTGGAGTACTATCCCTCATAACATCTCTCATAGGTGTAACAGCCCTTATCTTTGTAGGAAAGGGAGATGTACTGGGACAGTTTCTGACTGTGGTCTTCTCCATTTTCTATGGAGTCGTTTCCTTTAGATTTCACTACTGGGGAGAAATGATAACTTATCTGGGAATGACTGCACCTATCGCTATGGGTGCAGTTATCACCTGGCTAAAGAATCCATACAAAAAAGGAGAGGTTCGTGTTCGACACACTACTCCTCTCCTTTGGACTACGCTATCTTGTCTAGCCATTATAGTAACAGCTGTATTCTATTTTATACTAAGATACTTCAACACTCCAAACCTGATAGTATCCACCATTTCCATCACCACCAGCTTTATGGCAGCATCTCTTACAATGCTCAGAAGCTCATACTATGCACTCTTCTACTCAGCTAATGATATAGTACTTATCGTACTGTGGATACTTGCCACATTTTCAGATATATCCTACCTGCCTATGGTACTATGCTTCGCATGCTTTCTGTTAAATGACCTCTACGGTTTTATCAACTGGCAGAGAATGAAGAAAGATCAGAGAACTATTCGTTCAGGATGTAATTAATTCATTTAAATTCAGTAACTAAAAGAGTAAGAGGGAACGGTACTACCGTTCCCTCTACCTTTATTTCTTAATCAATAATTCATGCATCACAAGGTTAACTACCAGCCATATTGTAAGATATACTGGAAGCGACCCAATGCTTATATGCTGCGCTATAAGTCCGAATAACGGAGGAAGCAGCACAGCACCGGTGTACGCAAATGCCATCTCCATTCCTACCACAGCCTGAGACTTATCTTCGCCAAAATGCGCTGGTGTGGAGTGTATAATCGAAGGATATATAGGTGCACATCCTAGTCCTACAAGTGCAAATCCAATCACTGCTCCGACATATCCAAATGGAAGAAACAGCATAATAAGTCCAATTATTATTGTCCCCTGTCCTATCCTGATCATCTGATCATCGTTCCACTTCATCGTCATGAAACCAGATATTAATCTTCCAAGCGTTATACCTATCGCAAACATACCGCCGAATCCTGCAGCCTTCTCCGCACTTAGTCCCTCCTTAATAACGAAATAGCTTGCGCCCCACAGCATGGCAGTCTGCTCTATTCCACTATAAGCAAAGAATGCAAACATAATCTCCTTGGCGCCCCTAATGGAGAGCACCTCCTTGATTGAAAGTGGCTTCCTCGCGCTACTATTATTCTCCTCAGTCACGGATGCCTTCTCACCACTGTCTTCTGAAGCACTCGACGCCGAATCACTTCTACCTTTCCAGATTGGAAGACTTAAGAATAAAATAACCGTAAGCAATATCTGAAATATTCCAACATATCTGTAGCCTGCATTCCAGCCATGTCCTGCATTAAGAGCAAATCCCATTACGTATGGACCTGAAGCTGCACCGATCCCCCACATGCAATGTAGCCAACTCATATGCTTACTAGAATAATGAATTGCGACATAGTTATTAAGTGCCGCATCTACAGATCCGGCTCCTAGCCCATATGGAATACCTAGCAAGCATATCAAATAGAAATTATGGCTAAATGAGAAGCCTAAAAGTGCAGCTGCAGTAATAGCCACACTTATAGCTGTTACTCGTCCGGTTCCCAGTTTAAGCGTAAGCCTATCCGACATCAGACTGGATATGACTGTTCCTGATGCAATAATAAATGACACTATTCCTGCATATGAAACAGGAACACCAAATTCAGGATACATGGTTGGCCACGCAGCCCCAAGCATACAATCTGGAAGCCCGAGACTTATAAATGCTAAATAAATAATTGCAAGTAGTAAACTAAACATAATTCTCCCTTTTATTTCATTGGTATTGCAATCCCCTTAATTCTTGCCTCGATAGCAAGCTCAGTTCTATTCTCAAATCCCGTTTTAATAACCAGAACACCACTTAGCATAATAGAGATTGAACTACGGAAAATACAAACTGATAACCACTTATAAAAACAATAATGATTATCGATATAAGAAATAAGAAGATACTTCTCTTTGTACGTTTAGTAATTAACAATACTTCTCTCCAATTAATTCTACTAGAAATCACGAATATACACACTGTAATTTCCTATCTCCAATGCCTGTTAAATCAGAAAACAAAATCTATTCATCTGTCATAATTGGTAAAATCCAAAGGTTTTGGAGACCGTCTGCTGATTATTCAGCTTCCTTTTTCTATGTAATAAATGGAACACCATTTAATTACTCCCAAGGCTTAAAATCGATGTGACGGACATCTACAAAAATATTAACAATAATAATTTTTTAGATTAACACTAGCATTCAAATCTCTATCCATAGTCATACCACATTTCTTACATTCATAGATTCTATTATCAAGAGACATTTTTTCAATAATATTGCCACAGCAGCTACATTTTTTAGTACTAGGATAATATCGATCTGCAATTACAAGCTTAATTCCATATTCATTTGTTTTGTACTCCAAATACTTTCTAATTCTACTAAAATTAGCATCATATATGTATCTATTTAAAAGCTTAGTTTTAGCCATATCACAAACAGATAAATCTTCGATGACAATGGCTTTTGGCTTGTTTCTCACCAATTCCTTTGTCATACAATGTAAATAATTGTTCCTGATATTAAAGATTTTTCTGTTGATTGTTCTTAAATCATTTTCCAGTTTAATAATATTATTACTTTTCCTACTATTGCATTTATACTTTCGAGCAATTTTCCTTTGAATTAGCTTTTTTCGTTTTTCAAGTTTTATTATTCTTGGTTCTTTATTGATATTTTTAAATATTCTACCGTCAGAACAAGTAGCCATATTTCTAACACCTAAGTCAACACCAAGCACTTCATCTGTTAATTCAACTATTTCTGCTTCATAATAGTAACTGTAAGTCAAAAACCAATACTTTCCATCATATATTACTCTAGTATTAACTATTTTATTTGGTAATTGAGTTTTTATACATTTTACTGGTTGTTTAATACCGGTAATTCTAACATGATTTTCATCAATTTGATAAAATCTATCTGTTCTTTGATAAAAAGATGGTCTTGTTTTAGACTTCTTTTTATACTTAGGAAAACCCTTATTACCTCTTTTAAAAAACAAAGTAAATGACCTATTCATATCTCTAATTGCTTGTTTAGTAACTGCTTCTGGAGCAAGTTTAATCCATGAATATTCTTCAGAATACTTTAAATCTTTAATATGATCTATACATTCCTGCACTCCAACAAAAATACCATCATTATACATACTAATTTTGAAGGATAAAGATTCATTGTAAGCAAATCTAGAAATATTACAAAATGAAAAGAATAATAATTCCTGTTCTTTGGTTGGAAGTAATCTAAGTTTTCCTGCTTTAATCATATTAATCCACCAATAAGATAAAATAATCATTAAACTACGCATATTTATTATAACACTAAATAAAAAAAATGTTCTAAGTAAACTTAGAACATTTCTAACCAGGGGATGAGGGATTCGAACCCCCATCAACGGTTTTGGAGACCGCTATACTAGCCCTTATACGAATCCCCTATTTATAAAAAATACTCGATCATAAAGACCGAGTATTTTGTTACTTCATTGTACTCTCAAAACTTCATACCGAACATATCTAATCAAGACTTTACGTATCTTCCTAATACTTAGGAAAAGCTCACGACCTATTAGTACTCCTCAGCTGAGTGTGTTACCACACTTA
>CAMKQB010000068.1 GCA_946414825.1 uncultured Lachnospiraceae bacterium | reverse complement strand
TTGTTCAGAAGATTCCAACTCCTATAACTCCACTAAAGTTTGACGGGGAGAGAAAGCTTATAACTGAAGCTTATTTCGAAAAGGATTCTACTGTTGATTATATAGGCGTTGTACAGGAGATACCGGTTTGCTTTGATGCGAAGGAGAGTAAGACAGACACCTTCTCGATGCAGAATATCCACGAGCATCAGTATAGGTTCATGGAAGACTTCGAGAAACAGGGCGGTGTAGCTTTCGTACTGATACATTTCACTGACAGAAATGATATGTATTACTTAAGATTTAGGGAGCTAAAAAAGTATTACGAAAGAATAAAGGATGGTCATCCTAAGAATTTCAAATATATAGAACTTGATGATGATTATTTTCTTAAGCCAAATGGCCCTGCGATAGTTAATTATCTAGAGGGGCTTAATACAGATTTATCTGATAGAAAGAAGGAGGAAGGCTGAAATGTTTGATTTTTATAGAGTTGCAGCATGTGTACCTCAGATAAGCGTTGGAGATACTGATTATAATACTGATAGAATACTTGAGAAAATCTCAGAAGCTTATGAATATAATGCGGCTATAATAGCTGTTCCTGAGCTCGCTATTACCGGTTATAGCTGTCAGGATCTATTCTTCCAGAATACGCTTCTAGAAGAGACAAAGAAGGCACTCGGAAGAATAATCAAGAGCACAAGAGACAGAAATGAAGTTATAATTGTTGGTGCTCCATTTGTACTGGAGGGAAAGCTCTTCAATACTGCATTTGTTATTCTGAAATCAAAGGTCTTAGGTATAACAGTTAAGACATATATTCCAAATCATCACGAATTCTATGAGAAAAGATGGTTTAATTCAGCAAATGATTTAACTATTTCATCTATCTGTTTTAAAGAACTGGGAATAAATATCGTTGACGATGATGACGACTACGAGATTCCGGTAGGAAACGGGATAATCTACGATATAAACGGAAGCCTTAAGTTCGGTGTTGAGATATGCGAGGATCTATGGGCACCAATTTCACCTTCTAATACACTTGCTTTAGGAGGAGCAGAGCTTATTGTTAATATCTCAGCAAGTAACGAAACTGTAGCCAAGAGAGAATATAGAAAAGCTCTTGTTAAACAGCAGTCGGCTTCTCTTATATGCGACTATTTATATGTTTCGGCAGGTTCATCAGAATCTACCCAGGATCTGATATTCTCAGGTCATTCAATTCTTGCGGAAAATGGTGTCATTATTAATGAGAATAGAGACTTTATAGCTAATGACTATATAATGATCGCTGATATGGATCTAGGTAAGATAAGACATGATAGACTGGTTTCTTCAACCTTTAATGATTCAGCGGCATTTTCCAGAGATAAGATAAATGAACTGATTACCCTTAAAATATCTGAGACAAAGCTTCCTGATTCTGATGGCGAATATGTAATAGCTTCTAAGAAACCATTTATCCCTGGTACAAAGGCCAAGAGACTTAGTAGATGTAATGAGATATTCGAAATGCAGGTGGGTGGTCTTGTTAAGAGACTTGAGATTACCGGTTCCAAACCGGTAGTTGGTGTGTCGGGGGGTATGGATTCAACCCTCGCACTTCTTGTGTGCGCCAGAGCTATTGAGAAGATGGGCCGAAATCCATCTGACCTTGTAGCTATTACAATGCCAGCCTTTGGTACATCTGATAGAACCTTTAATAACTCCCTTGAGCTTATTAAGGCGCTCGGTACTGAGCCGCTTATTATTGATATAAAGGATTCCTGTATACAGCATCTTAAAGATATCGGACATGATATAGAACTTAAGGATGTTACTTATGAAAACACTCAGGCTCGTGAACGAACTCAGGTACTTATGGACTACGCAAACAAGGTTAATGGACTTGTTGTTGGAACAGGAGACCTGTCAGAGCTTGCTCTTGGCTGGTGCACCTATAATGGCGACCAGATGAGCATGTACGGAGTAAATGGCAGCATTCCTAAAACTCTGGTTAAATGGATGATTGACTCTGTAGTTGAGAATGATATATTCCCAGAGGCCGAAGATGTGCTCAGAGATATTCTGGATACCCCTATAAGTCCGGAGCTTCTTCCTCCTGATGAGAATGGAAATATATCACAGAAGACAGAAGATAGTGTTGGTCCATATGAGCTACACGACTTCTTTATATACTACAGTATGAGATATGGCTTTGGACCTAAGAAGATATATCATCTGGCTAAGAAAGCCTTTAAGGATAGCTACACAGAAGAAGACCTAAAACGTTGGATAACAATGTATTACAAGAGACTCTTCAGTCAGCAGTTTAAGAGAAGCTGCATGCCTGATGGGGTTAAGGTTGGAAGTATATCTATGTCTCCAAGAGGTGACCTCAGAATGCCTAGTGATGCAGCAGTTAATATATGGATGAGAGAGATTGAGAATCTATAATGGATAATATTGTTAATAATATAAATGATCATATACCCGCAGAAGAACCTGCAAGACAGCTATATTTTATGGATAAATGCCACGAAATAATAGAGGACTATATTTCTAAAAATGGCAAGTCTCCAAGCTTTCATGTGGCCACCTTTGGATGTCAGATGAATGCTCATGATTCTGAGAAGCTGATAGGAATACTTGAGAAGATAGGCTTCAAGGAAACTGACGACGAGTCAAGGGCTGATTTTGTCATATTCAACACCTGTACAGTCAGAGAAAATGCCAATCAGAAGCTTTATGGACATCTGGGCGCTCTAAAGAAACGTAAGGAAACAAACCCGGATATGCTTATAGGTATATGTGGATGTATGATGCAGCAGCCTGAAATAGTTGAGCACATTCGTGATAAATATAAGTTTGTAGATCTGGTATTTGGTACATTTAATTTTTATAAAATGGCGGAGCTACTCTATACAAGACTATCAGAGACAAAGGGGCAGATAATCGAAGTTTTGGCTGCTCCTGAAACCAATGTTGAAAGACTTCCGGAGAAAAGAAAATATACCTTTAAATCAGGCGTAAACATTATGTATGGATGTAATAATTTCTGTACCTATTGCATAGTTCCTTATGTAAGAGGACGTGAGAGAAGCCGTACTCCTGAGGATATACTGAGTGAGATAAATCAATTAGCAGACGAGGGATGTGTTGAAATAATGCTTCTGGGACAAAATGTTAATTCCTACGGAGTTAACTTCTTAGAAGAAAGTGAAATAATCAAGAATAATCCTGATTATGATTTCCCGGATCTACTTGAAGACGTTTGTAAGATAGAGACAATAAAAAGAGTCCGCTTTATGACAAGTCATCCTAAGGATCTCTCGGATAAGCTTATAGATGTTATTGTCCGTAATCCTAAGATTGCCCGTCATATACATCTACCGGTTCAATCCGGCTCAACAAAGATTCTTAAAGCCATGAATAGAAGATACACCAAAGAGGATTACCTTGCGCTTGTAGACAAGATAAGAGCCAAGCTTCCGGATGTATCTCTAACAACAGATATAATGGTTGGTTTCCCGGGTGAAACGGTAGAGGATATCGAAGATACCATTGACATTGTAAAATATGCCAAGTATGATCAGGCCTTTACATTTATTTATTCAGTTAGAACAGGAACACCTGCTGCCAAGATGGAGCAGCTTCCTGCAGATTTTGTAAATGAGAACTTCAACAAGGTTCTAGAGGTGGTTCGCGAAACCTGTGCTACATTTTCTGCCAGATTTGAAGGACAGACTAAAGAAGTACTTGTTGAATGCTTAAATGACCATATGGAAGGATATGTAACAGGTAGAATGGATAATAACATTCTGGTACATTTCCCAGGTGAAAAGACACTGATTGGAAGCTTTGTAAAGGTTTCACTCGACGAAGCCAAAGGCTTTTATTACATAGGACACCAAGTTGATTAGTAGGAGAGACTAAAATGAACTCAAGCGATATAGACAGATCAAAATTATCGCCAATGATGCAGCATTATCTAAATACGAAAGATGAACACCCGGACTCTATACTTTTTTACAGACTGGGTGATTTCTATGAAATGTTCTTTGAAGACGCAATAAATGTATCAAAAGAGCTGGAACTTACACTTACTGGTAAAGATTGTGGTCTGGATGAAAGAGCTCCTATGTGTGGTATACCGTATCATGCTGCAGAGCTTTATATAAGCAAACTTATAGAGAATGGCCACAAGGTAGCTATATGTGAGCAGGTTCAGGATCCTAAGCTTGCTAAAGGGTTAGTAGAACGTAAGGTTATCAGAATAGTAACTCCCGGAACAAGTATGGGGGATAATACGCTGGTAGAAGATAAGCATAATTATATCCTTTGTTTCTCTGAAGTTCGTAAATATGATAAATCAAATGACTATGCCTTCGGAATCGCTGTATCAGATATATCAACAGGTGAATTCTTATGTACAAGTGTGGATAGTATATATGACGTGCTGGATGAAGTCACTAAATATCAGCCTAAAGAAATACTATTTAGTGATAAATTTGATTTGGTTAACAATAATGGAATTATGTCAACTATTGATGATTTAATCACAAATCTATCCATCACGAAAAGTATAATTCCTGAATCTTATTATAATATAGATACATCTATTTCATCTATCGAAAGACAATTCTCGGTTTCAGGAGTAGAGGGTCTTGGTCTCAAAGATATCCCGGAAACGGTATCCAGTATAGGAGCACTTCTGGAATATCTATATGATACTCAGATGAGTAGTATGGGGCAGATAAATAATCTAAAGCTATATTATGCTAAGGATTATATGATAATTGATTCCTCTACAAAGAGAAATCTTGAGCTTACTGAAACTATGAGAGATAAAGCTAAGCGTGGTTCGCTCTTATGGGTTCTCGATAAAACCAAGACTGCTATGGGCGGAAGAATGCTTAGGAGCTATATAGAAACTCCTCTTATGGATAAAACCAGAATAGAGGACCGTCTGGATAGTATCGACAGCATGAATGTAAATGTCATTTCCAGAGATGAACTGAGAGAATATCTTAGCTCTATCTACGATATGGAGAGACTCATGACAAGAATTTCTATGAAGACAGCAAATCCTCGGGATTTACTGAGCTTCAAGACTTCTCTTGCATATTTACCTTATATCAAGAATATCATTAATGAATTTAATGGAAATATCTTCAAATCTATGTATCAGGATTTTGATACACTTCAGGATATATATCATTTACTGGATGCCTCAATTGATGAAGATGCTCCTATTACAATAAGAGAGGGTGGAATATTCAAAACAGGCTATAATGAACATATAGATAATTATAGAGATAAGAAGCTTAATTCAAAATCTATACTGGCTGAACTTGAGGCGCGCGAGAGAGATAAGACGGGAATTAAAAATCTAAGGATTAAGTTTAATAGAGTATTTGGTTACTTCCTGGAGGTTACAAATTCCTATAAGAACCTTGTTCCGGACTATTTCATCAGAAAGCAGACCCTTACAAATGCTGAGAGATTTACTACAGACGAATTATCTAATCTATCTAGCGAAATACTTAGTGCAGAAGAAAATCTCTATGGTCTTGAGTATGATGAATTTGTAAAGCTTAGAGATGTACTTGCAAATGAAACTGTCAGAGTTCAGAAAACTGCTGAATATATAGCTACAATAGATGTACTTGCATCCCTTTCGTATGTTGCAATGCATAATAATTACGTAAGACCTGCCATAAATAATGATGGTGTAATCGAGATAAAGAATGGACGCCATCCTGTTATTGAGAGAATGATTGGACAGGGAGAATTTATACCTAATGATACATTTCTCGATAATCAGGGCAACCGTATAATGATTATCACAGGTCCAAATATGGCTGGTAAATCAACATATATGAGACAATCAGCACTTATTTGTCTAATGGCTCAGATAGGTTCATTTGTACCTGCAGATAAGGCCAGTATCTCTATGTCTGACAGAATATTTACAAGAGTTGGGGCAAGTGACGATCTTTCTAAGGGACAGTCCACCTTTATGGTCGAAATGAGCGAGGTTGCTAATATCCTAAGAAATGCCACTAAGGATTCACTTATCATTATGGACGAAATCGGAAGAGGTACCTCTACCTTTGATGGTCTGTCTATTGCCTGGGCGGTTGTTGAATATATAGCTGATAAGGAAACCATTGGAGCTAAAACACTATTTGCAACACATTATCATGAATTAACGGATCTTGAGGATAAGCTATCTTCGGTAAATAATTATTCTATTGCTATAAAGCATGATGGAAACTCACTTGTATTTCTTAGAAAAATAATCAGAGGGGGTGCTGACAGATCTTATGGTATAGAAGTTGCAGAGCTTGCCGGAGTTCCAGAGGATGTAACTAGACGCGCCAAAGAAATAGCAGCACATCTGTCTGATGAAGATGTAACAGGAAAAATAAAGGATATAAAGGTAGTCACAAGCCATAAGAATTCACCTAAATCCAGGAAGGAGGCTCCTGGTCAGCTAAGTCTCTTTGCTACAAAGGAAGAAATGAATATAACTTCCGAACTTAAAGCTATGGATCTTGATAATATGACTCCTGTAAAAGCGTTACTATACTTACAAGAACTTAAGGAAAGACTCAAATGATAAAAGTATTAGATCAACATACAATAGACAAAATAGCTGCCGGAGAGGTTATAGAAAGACCTGCTTCAGTTGTTAAAGAGCTGGTAGAAAATTCAATTGATGCTGGTGCAACCAGAATAACTGTTGAAATAACTGATGGCGGAACCTCTATGATCCGTGTAACAGATAACGGTTCCGGTATAGATGCTGATGATGTCAGAAAGGCTTATCTTAGCCATGCAACCAGTAAGCTGGATAACGTAGATGACCTGATGAATATAATATCTCTAGGCTTTAGAGGCGAAGCTCTTTCTACTATAGCAGCAGTATCTAAGGTTGAAATGATCACCAAGACACATGATGCACTTTCTGGAATAAAATACGAGATACATGGCGGTAAAGAAATAGATTTTAAAGAGGTAGGAGCTCCTAACGGAACAACGATTATTTCCAGAAATATATTCTACAATACACCTGCCAGACTCAAATTCCTCAAATCAAATATGACAGAAGGTTCATATATAAGTGACCTTATGACACATATAGCTCTTGCTAATCCTGATGTGGCTGTACAGCTAATCTCAAATAACAAGGTTATAATTGATACTCAGGGAGACGGAAGGCTAAAAGAAACCATATACAGCTTATATGGTAAGGACATTACCCGCGGACTTCTTGATGTAAACTATGAAGAAGGCGATATAAAACTAACTGGATTCGTAGGTAAACCATTTCTTTCAAAAGGTAACCGAAGCTTCGAAAACTATTTTGTGAATAAGAGATATATAAAAAGTCCTATAGTTAATAGAGCTATTGAGGAAGCCTACAAAACACATATAATGCAGCATAAGTTCCCTTATACAGCATTATTTATTGAAGTTCCACCTTATATGGTGGATGTAAATGTTCATCCCGCTAAGAGAGAATTCCGTTTCGATAACGAACAGGGGCTGTTCCATGCTGTATTCCATGCCGTTAAAGACGCACTTACAGATAAGGAAATGATTCCTGACGCCACCGCCAATTATTCAAATACGCCAGAGAATATAATCTATGACAGAAGCACTGATATAGCTCCTGTTGAAACAAATATTGTAAATGATAAGCCATCAGGAAACAGCTCTAGTTTTTCTATACTAGAAAGCTTGCTCCCGAAAGAATATGTTGAAAAACTTTCGAAGTCCGGTAATGAAACACAAGAAAAAACAGAAGAGGAATCCCTTAGTGAATCCAAGGAAAACACATTCAGTAGGTCGATTGATATAACTATTGAAAATACTTTCAGTAAGCCTCTTGATAAGAAAGACTTCGCTCAAGAAGAGATGTCTGAAACCAGATATTTATCCGAAGAAGCAAAGGGACATCATAAGATAATCGGTCAGGTTTTCGATACATACTGGATAACAGAATATGATGGCGTAATGTATATTATGGATCAACATGCCGCTCACGAAAAGGTTAATTATGAGAGATTTCTAAAGGAATTCAAGGAAAGAACTATCCATTCTCAGAATCTATTTCCACCTGAGCTTGTAAGTCTATCCAACTCAGAAAAACTAGCAGTTCTTGAAAATGCTGAATATCTATCCAGATATGGTTTCGAAGTAGAGGATTTTGGTTCAAATGAAGTAAGAATCACCGCTATGCCTGCAAATCTTATAGGACTTGATGGAAGAGAGGTCTTTAGCGAACTGGTGTCATATCTAAATGACCATATAACTGAGGTTACTGAAGACATATTTGTACGTAAGCTTGCCACAATGGGTTGCAAGGCTGCTATAAAAGGAAATCAGAGGATTACCGAGTCCGAAGTAGTAGATCTAATAGATAAGCTAATGAAACTAAATGATCCTTATACTTGCCCTCATGGCAGACCAACTTTGGTTAAATTTAGTAAAGAAGATCTCGATAAAATGTTTAGAAGAATTGTGGATTAAAAACTATAATTGAAAGCTAATAAAATGAATTCAGTTAATCTAAATCTCGATACAAAACCGCTTATAATTCTTACAGGGCCAACAGCTGCTGGTAAGACAGAACTTTCTATTAAGCTGGCAAAGCTTATAGACGGCGAGATAATATCAGTAGACTCAGCCCAGGTTTATAAGGAACTAAATATAGGTAGTGCAAAGATTACAGAAGAGGAAATGCAGGGTATACCACATCATCTGATTGATATGTATGAACCAACATTTCCTTTTGATGTTACGGTTTTTCAAAGAGAGGCAAAAAGAATAGTAACGGAAATCTATTCAAGAGGTCACGTGCCTATTGTTGTGGGAGGAACCGGTTTTTATATTCAGGCGCTTATTTATGATATTGATTTTAATAACGAGAATAGTGCAACATGTAGTGAGGCTCTTTCTGACTTCATGGAAGATATTAATAATCGAATAAACGGAAGCTACACTAATTTCAGAGAATGTCTGGAAAACTATATTGATATAACAAATGATACCCTGTACCTTCATGAAGAACTAAAGGTTATTGATCCTAAATCAGCTGAGATAATTCATGCAAATAACTATAGAAAAGTAATCAGAGCTCTGGAATATTATCATTATCACGGCGAACAAATCTCAAAGCATAACGAAACAGAGCGTAAAAAGACCTCTATTTATAACAGTAAATATTTTGTTTTGACAATGAATAGAGATACACT
>CAMKQB010000067.1 GCA_946414825.1 uncultured Lachnospiraceae bacterium | reverse complement strand
GAACCGCCGCTATTACATCTGAAAACTTAGAGTATTCTCCCTTCTTAACCAGTATACCGGCTGTATTACCAACCATCCTGTCTGCATAGAGTTCCAGTCTTCCACCATTAACCATGGCATATTCTCCAAATAGCGTATTACTTGGAGTATAAATGTCCGGGAGATACTTATTAGAAATGATATAGTCTGCAGCTGTTCCTGATGGTACTGAACGTACTGTCATCGACACTGACTTACCACCTATCTCATTACCCTCAGCATTAAACTTCTTTGCCACATCTATCAGCCAGCTGTCATTGCCGTCTCCAGCTTTTTCTCCGGAAGTGAATATCTCAACATCCAGCTGACCGCTGCCCTTAACAGCCTCCGGATATTTGGTTATCTCAGGAAGCTCATCATATAGAGAATTATCCTCCAGGGATATGGATGCCTTAACAGGCTCCTTCTCGGTAACCTTAATATGCTTTAGCATAGATTCCTTGGTTCTTCCGCCACCTGGATTGGATTTTATTATGGCAAATATACCCAGTAATAAAACAATCACTACGGCAAAAATCACACCTACAATTACTACTGAATTACTTTTTTTCATGATTCTAATGTCGCCTTTCCTGTTTTTTTCATTTCTTCCAGAGCTTCTATCATATCATCGATTTCTCTGGTGTCATAATCAAGAGTAGTGTCATCATATGTTACTGACAACTCTACCAGCTTATTGAATCTATTGAGTAAGTCCTGGGACTGCTCACATATTTCCTTAATATATCCGGAATCCACTCCTGATATATAATCAAAGGTTTCAATGTACTCAGAAACATTCGTGACATTTCTTATCATCTGGCTTCTGGTCATCAGAAATAATTCTCTCAGCTTGCTGTCTCTTTCCAGCGCCATAAAATACTTTCTACGATTCTCCAGGCTGTCCAGCATATTCAGCATATGGGTTCTTTCCTTTACAAAAAACCTTTTATTACCTGCATGAATAAGTCGGTTCTTGATATTAGCCATATCTGTCACATCTGATTCCTTAACAGTTATTACATTTGAGTAAATGGCATATGCCGCCCAGGCAAGCCCCATAACAACTGTTATTATTCTAACTGTATTGAACATCCCCATACTTTTCGAGTCACCAAAAATGCTGGTGGAAACCAAATAGAATAAAACAATCAACGCCAGAATAACTATATTTATAATATTCACTTTTAATAGCTTCTTTAAATCCATGTAGTCACACTCACAAAAGTTCTATCTTAATGTCTAACAAAACATCACATACTTTCATACAGTTCCTTCATTATACTGTTCGCATAATGATAATCATACTTTTCAGCTCTTACGATATTCTTTCGTCCAACACTCACGCACCAATCAGGATGATCCGCAAGGTATTCTATTCCATCCGCAAAACCATTAACATCCTCTGGTCCGTAGCTGAAGCCCGTCTCGCCATTTACAGAATATTCATTTATTCCATTTATGTTTGATGTGATGATCGGAAGTCCTGCCGCCATCGCTTCTATTCCTGCAAGTCCAAGACCTTCTCGTCTAGATGGAAATGCCACCGCATCCGCCGCTGCATATAGGTCATTTACATCCTCTCGGAATCCAAGAAGTCGCACCCTATCCTGCAGATCATAATCGACAATCAGTCTCCTCAGTTCATCTTCTTCATTATCCTTGCCCATGCCCTTACCGGCTATAAAGTACTTGATATCACTTCTATCTAGCTGATGGATAGCCTTGATAATAGTCTCGTGATTCTTTCTACCGGACAGTTCTCCTACAGACAGTAGGAAGAAATCGTCATCCTTCAGCCCAAGCTCTTCTCTGATTCTCGTTCTGGAATCTGCATGTCTAGCTATCTCCTTAGTATCTATTCCGATACCTGGCACAATCACCACTCTCTTCGCATGGAACTTCTTTTTAACGAGGTTATAGTCCTCATGATTTATAAGAACCATTACGTCCGTAAACTTACTCAGATACTTCTCAACCGGATAGAAAACTATCCAGCTGCTAAGCGGCGAGCCCTTAAAGAAATGCAGTCCATGCGCAGTATATATAATAGGCGTCCCCGTCTTCTTTGCTGCAAGTCGTCCAATGACTGAGCCTATAGGCGTGTGGCAATGAATAAAGGAATACTTTTCTGTCTTAATAAGTTTTATTATCTTCTTCAGAGCAACGTAATTGTTTATAATGTCATACACCTTCCTGGTCGAAGGTATCTGGAAGCATTTTCCACCGTGCTCCTTAACCCACTTATAGAAATCTCTAATGGCCTTGTCCGGAATAGGATTACCCTTCCTGAAGTTTCCGGCAACATGAACCTCATAGCCCAGTTCTTCCAGGATAAGAATGTTATTAATATTAAATTGCGCCGACATTGCTGCCGTCGTTGCAAGCATTAAGACTTTCTTCTTATCAGCCATTATTTATCACGACCTCTAAACTGTTTGGAATCTCTTATACCGTCCTTCACGCCCTGCATAACAGAACTGACCTTATGCTTCTTGTCTTCCTCATAGCAAAGGATGAGAACAATTGTTTTAATTATTCCAACTATATTTCTAAAACCAAATCTTCTGTAATATTTATACGAACAATATATCCTGTTACGAGTTATATAATACTTCCTCATAGCCGAGTGATTCATCACTCCAACCTTCTTAAAGAGGAATCTATGTACCTCAGTATTACCCACCTCGTGCTCCATGATTACCTGGTTACACTGAAGTATTCTGTATCCCGACTTCCTAAGTCTGATAGAGTAATCAAAATCAACGTAGTCCATAAAAAGATATTCATCATATCCACCGACCTCATTCCACGCCTCAAGATTTATCATACTTCCTGCTGTAATACACGAATGAAGAGTCTGATACTTTTTATCATTCTTCGAAGTATCTTCGCCAAAGTTCACAAGTATACGACCGGAATTAATATCCTTTATCCTGGGACAAATGATCCCCAGCTTATCAAACTTTGTAGCTCGACTAAGGTTCTTAACCAAATCCCTTTCCGGCTGTGAATCCTGATCCAGTGTCAGCACCCATTTCTTGCCATCCTCTGTAGCCGCCTTCATTATTCTATTAAGGCCACCCGCTACACCGGTATTCGTCTCTCCCGGCATAAGCCGAGCTTCGTAGCCATCACATTTTAACGCCTCTATCATATTCGATATATCAGATATATTTTCAGAAGCATTATCTGCTATATATATGCAGTCCACCTGAGGGCTAAGCAGCATAAGTGTGCTTTTCAGTTTATCTATATCAGGATTAAATGTAACTATACCTGCACCTATTTTCAGCTTCATAGAACCCCCGTGTTCTACTAATAATTACCGATAATTATCTTAACCTTAGTTTCTATATCACCTATTGGAACACCCGACTTCATCATCTTGTTATTTAGCAGCTTCAGTTTGCCCTTCTTAGCGATCTTATAATCAGCCACTTCTCTAAGGAACTCTCTTGCATCCTCATGCAAATCTTCCTCGCATCTATCTAGAAGCTCAGCAGCCATCCTGCTTTGCACACCACGTCTTCCGAACACAAGATCCGCCTCAACCTTGATACGCTGCATTATTCCATTTCCGCCACTTGTAGCACTTACATTTGTGCGTCTGTGATATATAAATGCGTTATCATCCAGGACCATCTTGCCACAGCTTAGGGCTATACACCCCAGAACAAAATCATGATCTGGAACCTCACTTTTCATATATTTGATACCTGTGAAGCTTTTAGCAAGCTTCAAACAAGGTGCTGTAAAAACATAAGTACAACCCGCCAGTCTCGCTCTGGAGAAAAAGCTCTGTATATTTACAGGCATATCAGAAACATCATGTTTTCCAATAATATTCAGATTCTCATCAGTGATAATGTCCCCTGATGCATATAGAGCTACTTCATCTTTACCCGCTCTATCTTCGAGAAGCTTTATTGCATTTATAGTCTTCTGTTCAAACCACACGTCGTCCTGATCTGAGAAGGCGTAGTAGTCAGCTTCCGAAGCATGTTCAAGAAGCTTCATAAAGCTTCTCTTATATCCGATATTGCCACCCGAATAAACCTTTATTCGATTATTATATTCACGAGACAGCTTCCTAAGCAGGTTAACTGTGTCATCTGAAGAACCATCATCACGAACAGTGAGGAGTATATCTACTCCTTCCTGGTTCATTATCGATTCCACCTGCTGTCTTAAATATCTCTCGCCGTTACAGGTTGACATAAGTACATTGACTTTATACATCATTATTCACCTAATACTTTATCTTGCACTTCATCATATTCATATTCCTTGCCGAGAGAATATGCAAAGCTGCCATATCCCTTTTGGGAATCCTGATAATCAGATAACTTCTCATTATCAAAGGCTTCTGTAGAATTCTTCTTGAAGATAACGATAAGTGTCTGGAATATAAGCTTGATATCCATCCAGAAGCTGTACTCTTCTATATACATAAGGTCTAGTATCAGTTTGTCCTTAGGCGATGTGTTGTACTTTCCAGCTATCTGTGCATAGCCTGTAATACCCGCCTTAACACGGAGTCTGTATTCAAACTCAGGAAGATCATTTGTATAGTTGAAGATATTTGCCAGCATCTCAGGTCTAGGACCAACGACTGACATATCTCCCTTGATTACATTTATAAACTGTGGTATCTCGTCTATCCTGAATCTTCTCAGCACCTTACCAACAGATGTAACTCTGTCATCATTTACAACTGATAGATAATTATCTACATTTTCCTTCATTGTACGGAGCTTATAAACTGAAAATATCTTACCATCTCTTGTAGCTCGGTTCTGCTTGAAGAATATTGCGCCGCCGTCATTTAACTTGATAGCTATAGCAGATATCAGAAGTATAGGTGATGTCACTACCAGCGCTGTGATAGAGATAAGCAGATCCGATATTCTCTTAACAAATCTCTGTTCCGCACGCAGACCCTTCGAGGACATATTGAGAAGTGATACATCATCGAGCATTATATGATGAGCATTCAGCTCCACTACATCCGCCATCTCAGGATTGATATAAACATTCTTCATGTTCTGATAACAGAACTCAACTATCTGTGTACGTTCCTTAACCGGAACATCATATACGAAGACTGTATCGTACTTTGTAATGAGATCCTTGAGAGACTCATTTCTGTAATCCACATTTCTGCATATCTTATACTGAAGCTTGTACTTGCGGATACTCTTACATATCTCATTCAGCGATCTCTGTGAAGATGTTACGATAAGACATCTGGCCGGATCATATATCTTGAAATAAATGTAGTTTCCACCATAAACAGCTATATTGATTATAAGCATCTGGATTGCAAATATAATAAGAAGTAACCAAGGCTGTTCCAGAGTAAACTTCTGGTTATTAACCTGGTTAGTATTCATGACGCAGAGCATGATATAAGCAACAATGTCCGTCATTGCTGCCGCAAGGCTCACGGAAATGATAATTGGTTTACTCTTTCTCTTTCCGACGTCATATCCTCCATATATCTTGAGGAACAGATATCCGGAAATGAGATAACTGAGTGCTGTTACGGCTGCAGTTCTGGAAGCATTCAGCAGCTGCCAGTTTCTAATGGCAAACAATCTATAGAAAGTCCAAAACACACAGAAATATAGAATTATCTTAAACAAGAACATTATTAAATATTCACACTGTCTAAGCTGTTCTTTCATCTTCTTTCACTCCACTTTACACCGACATATAAACTCGGCACATAGTTATGAATACTATATCACATTTTCACAAAATATGAAAGTATTACAGAGTCTGCCTGAATATACACAAAATTCCCAGGAATTATCCTGGGAATGCGCTCTTATCCTTCAGTGTAAGTGACACCGCTTTTCTTATATTTGATATTCTTGTAGTCTTGAAGCTGCCTCCATATTCACCATCAACAGTCCAAGGCAGCTCCTCCGCAGCCTGAACCACAACTCTGGAGGACTTTCTGAAGACAATCATCTCGTCATTTAGGTCATCTACCAATAGAGAGTTAATGATTCTCTGCATCTCCATAGGATTTTCAGGAGTTTTGATAAGTACTGTCTCGAACTTTCCATCCGAGAAGGACATATCCTTAGAACCTATATTCTTGAATCCGCCTATTGAAAGAGAATTCGTAATCTGACCATAGATGAAGTCACCTGTTACCTCCTCACCATCGAAGAGAACCTTCAGTCTGTAGGTCTTCATATTAAACATGGATTTTCCTGCTTCCAGAACATATGCCGCATGTCCAAGAGCATTTTTCAGATTTTGTGGAGTCGAATAAGATATTTCTGTAAATGCACCAAAGGCTGCAACATAGATGAAAAATGTATTCTCCAGCCTTCCTACATCTACATGACAGATATCTCCGTCCATTATATCCCTAGCAGCCTGAAGAGGCTCCATACTCATTCTGAGGCTTCGAGCATAATCATTAGTACTTCCACAAGGTATGTACCCCATATGAATTCTCTTCTTGATCTTTCTCTCCAGTCTCATTATCCCTCCGACCGTATTGTCCAATGTTCCATCACCACCGGCACAAACAACCAGATCAAACTTCTCAGCATTTTCATATACGTAGCGTTCAGTATCCTCCTGACTCTTGGTAGGATACACTTCAACCTTATATCCACCCTTTGAGAAGATTTCTATTATATTGATTAGATCAGCCTTTATTACAGTTCTTCCGGCCTTTGGATTTACTATAAAAAGCAGATTTTTCATTTTCACATCCCCCTACGTGATAAATAATTATCTAATCCTCTTTTCCTAAGCTTACATGCAGGGCAGTCCCCGCATCCATCTCCTAATATTCCGTTATAGCAGGTAAGTGTTTTTTCTCTTACCAGATCAAAAACTCCCAGGCTGTCTGCCAATTCCCAGGTTTCTTCCTTATCTATCCACATAAGTGGAGTTATGAGGCAGAAGCCATAGTCCATAGCAAGATTAAGCGTTGTATTAAGAGACTTGATGAACACATCTCTACAATCAGGATATCCTGAGAAATCGCTCTGAGATACACCTGTAATTATATCCGTTACACCATGTGTTTTAGCGAAAATCGCTGCATATGTAAGGAAGAGCATATTTCTTCCTTCTACAAAGGAATTTGGAGGTCCTTCTTCAGGAGCTTCCTTATCCACCTCTATATCCTGTCTTGTAAGAGAATTTGGAGCAAGTTCATTTAACTCCTTTAGATTTATGATATGATGCTCGACTCCCAGCTCCTTAGCTATCTCTGCCGCACATTCAAGCTCCTTCGAATGTCTCTGTCCATAATCAAAGGACACGGCATAAACCTTTTCATATATCTTAAGTGCCCATGCCAGGCAGGTGGTACTATCCTGTCCACCACTGAATACAACTACTGCTTCTTTTTTGTTCTTCATATCGACTCCTTATATATCTTCTCTTGATACACGCAAATCTATCAGTCTAAGTACACGCTCCTGCAGGTCCATATCATCTGCAAATGCCCCTCTGAAGGTTGTTGTCAGTGTAACCGCAGGTGTATTCTTGATTCCACGCGCCGTCATGCAGCTATGCTTTCCAGTAATTATAACTGCAACATCTGGAGAGAGTGTAGCCTTCTCCATTATATAAGCGATATCTGTGCCTATCTTCTCTTGAAGCTGAAGTCTTTTTCCAACCATATCTGCGATACGCGCAATCTTGCTGAGTCCTATAACTCTATCTCTAGGTATGTACGCAACACTGACCTTCATATCGTACATAAGTGCCATGTGATGCTCGCAATAGCTGAATATCTCTATATCCTTAACTACAACCATATCGTTATTGATAGGAGCGTCAAATGTCTTATTAAACATTTCAGCTATCTCATCATTCGAGTATTGAATCCCTTCAAATATCTCGTTATACATCCTGGCAACTCTGTCAGGAGTCTCACGAAGTCCCTCTCTATCCGGATC
This sequence comes from uncultured Lachnospiraceae bacterium, assembly GCA_946414825.1. Classification (GTDB taxonomy): domain Bacteria; phylum Bacillota; class Clostridia; order Lachnospirales; family Lachnospiraceae; genus Eubacterium_Q. The sequence continues at coordinate 1,854 of CAMKQB010000067.1, read as the reverse complement.
CTCACCGATTGCCTCAAGTATTCCTCTGATATGTTCTCTTATTTTTTCCTGGTCTACTGCCATCTTCTTCTCTCCATTATAAATATTTAATCATCTTTTTATCATCAAACGCCTTTGGCGTTAGGGTCCCATATAAACTTATGCTGTTGCAGCTGATGTGTTACACCATTCATTTTATGCTCCAGCATATACTCAACTATTTCTCTAGGTGTGATCCTGCCAAATACTGCACTTAAGTATACTGCACATCTGTCTACCAGCTTATACTTTTCTATAATCTCCCGTGCCTTATCTAAGTCAGCTCTGTCTCCAACAACAAACTTAACAGTATCATAGCTTCTAAGCACATCATAGTTTTCCATCACCATAAAGCTTTCCATTCCACTACTTGGGCACTTATAGTCAAGAGTTATGCTCAGCTCATCCTTTATCGAAAGCCTTGAGGCTGTATCAAGTAATGGTCTAATATCAACCGCTCCATTTGTCTCGATCTCAACTCTATGATTATGACCTATCAGTTCTATTATCAGCTCATCTACCCCCTCAGCAAGCAGCGGCTCGCCACCGGTAATAGTTACATTTCTGACTCCGGTTTGCTCCACATAGTCTATTATTTCATTTAGACACATCTCTTTATGTGGCGCATCCACATCAATGGCCCACGCTGTGTCGCAATATGTACAGCTAAGATTACAGCCCACAAACCTGATAAATACAGCAAGCTCGCCTGCAAGTCGGCTCTCACCATTTATACTTGTAAATATCTCAGCTATCTTATACATAATACTCTGCACAGTTTTCCGGAGTTTCATATACTCTTGCCCGGATAACGTGGTATCCCTTCTCAGACATTATCTCGTAGAAATACTTAGCCAGATTCTCAGCAGTTGGTCTAAAGTCCAGCTCCACCATAGTGAAGCCCTCTTCCTTCATTGCCTCCACTGTGGCACTCTTAAGACTTCCTTTTTCCAAAATAAGAGTATGATCCAGCTTATGTGTTTCTTCTCTCAGATCGTCCTTAAGTTTTCCAAAATCCACAACCATTCCACTGTAAGGTCCTTCCTCTAGAACAGTCTCGGAGCCGACCTCTATAGACACTATCCATCTATGACCGTGAATATTTGCACATTTTCCGTCATACCCCTTAAGGAAATGAGCACTGTCAAATTCTGATTTTGTTTTTAATACATACATTTTTCTCTCCTTCGCCTATCTCCCCTTCTATACTCAGAAAAACAAAAATGGAGATAGTGTCCGTTTGGTGCGCACTATCCCCATTAACATACTAAAATGTAACGGCCCTAGTTTTGATAAAGTAGGATGGTGCCAATGAACTACTAATATTCATTTTTAATACATAACGATAAATAAATCAAGCTTAGATTCCAAGGAACTTCTTAACTACTGCTTCCATCTCTTCCTTTTCACATACTGTGTCATGAACAATCGGAGCAGTTCTTATCTCCTCAACAGCCTGAGGCACCTTAACCTGAGATACCTTCTCGAGCTCGTCTACAAGCTCAAAGTCTTCCTTTGAATCAAGTGTTGGATCAATAGCTGTCATAACACTTCTGGTAAACTTGTATGGACTTGCTGTAGAAGCAATAATTGTTGGAAGAGTATCGCCTGTTTCTTCCTTGTACTTATCATATACTGCAACTGCAACTGAAGTATGTGTATCAAGTACATATCCATCTTCATCATAAACCTTACGGATAGTATCTGATACTTCCTCTGTTGTAGCATAGTTACCGTAGAACTGATACAGATTCTTCTTCATTTCATCTGTAATCTCATACTTTCCATTTTCAGAAAGGCTCTTCATAAGCTCTGCATTCTTTGTTGCATCATTTC
>CAMKQB010000066.1 GCA_946414825.1 uncultured Lachnospiraceae bacterium | reverse complement strand
GACTTTTGGCTGGAAACCGGTTTGGAACATAGATAAAGCGATAGAGATGGTGGTCAGGTTCTCGAAACGCAGAATATCAGAACCAGAAGCTATCGTTGATGAGATGAATTCAGAGATAAAAGAATTCTTTGGTGAATAGATAATCAATATTATTGTCATTCTGAACGAAGTGAAGAATCTATTATTCTTATAGGAGATATAAATGACCAATAGATGGAATAGTGAATCCGAAGCACGCGAGGAAATCAAGTCCCTCGTGGCTCAGTATTATAAAGAGTTCAAGAAGCCTGAACAGGAGAGACCTTTCTCGGAAGGTGACCGTATCGCATATGCTTCTCGTGTATATGACGAGAAGGAGATGATGTCCCTTACAGATGCTGCACTTGATTTCTGGCTTACAACAGGACGCTTCTCTGACGAGTTTGAGAAAAACTTTGCGGAGTGGATAGGGGTTAAGTTTGCAAATCTTGTAAATAGTGGCTCTTCAGCTAACCTTCTTGCATTTATGGCGCTTACCTCACCACTTCTAGGCGATAGACAAGTGAAGCAGGGAGACGAAGTAATAACCGTAGCAGCAGGTTTTCCTACAACAATAGCTCCGATTATTCAATATGGAGCGGTACCTGTTTTTGTAGATGTAAAGCTCCCAGAGTACAACATAGATCCAACGCTACTTGAGGAGGCGCTTTCACCAAAAACAAAGGCAGTTATGATTGCTCACACACTGGGCAATCCATTTGATATAAAGGCAGTTAAGGACTTCTGTGATAAGAATAATCTGTGGCTTATTGAGGATAACTGCGATGCCCTCGGAACCAAGTACACTATCGATGGTGTGACCAAGTACACAGGTACATGGGGTGATATAGGAACCAGCAGCTTCTATCCTCCACATCATATGACTATGGGCGAGGGTGGATGCGTATATACAGATAATCCGCTTCTCAACAAGATAGTAAAGAGCCTTCGCGACTGGGGCCGTGACTGTGTATGCCCATCGGGTAGAGATAATCTCTGCGGTCATAGATTCGATGGTCAGTTTGGACAGCTTCCAACTGGCTATGACCATAAGTATGTATATAGCCATTTGGGTTATAACCTCAAGGTTACAGATATGCAGGCAGCTGTTGGAGTAGAACAGCTGAAGAAGTTCCCTAACTTTATTGAGAAGAGGAAGGCCAATTGGGCGTATCTCAGGGAAGCTCTTTCGGATCTAGAAGACAAACTCATACTTCCAGAGCCGACAGAAAATTCTGAACCATCATGGTTTGGCTTTCTGATTAGCGTAAAACCTGAATCAGGCTTAAATCGTAATGATGTAACTAGATACATAGAGGAACACAACATTCAGACCAGACTGCTCTTCAGTGGTAATATAATCCTGCATCCATGCTTTGATCAGTATCGAGACACAGATGCGTATCGCGTGGCAGGGACACTGGATGTAACCAACTATATAATGAATAACTCCTTCTGGATTGGAGTATATCCTGGTATGACAGAAGAGAAGTTGGAATATATGAGTAAGATAATTCACGAATGTGTAAATTAATAGAATAGATACTATTGGTATGACTAGTATAGGCATTGGCGTACCGATAACAAAGATGTCTATCGAATGTTATAGAAACATGTGTATTTAGGTGTACACGATTGAGAGGTGACGCTTAGGGCTTAGCGACTAGTTTACAACTTCATATGGATGTAACTAAATAATTAAAAGTTACTTGTAATTATTGACAACACGGCTTTGCAGGGGTATATTAGTTATAGGTAGTACCTAGCGGACATTCCTTCCGCGCTGAAATGGGAGTTTTAAGAGATGGGAGCCCTACCATATAAAATAAATGGGAGTTTTAAGAGATGGGAACCCTACCATATAAAATAAATGGGGCCTATAGAAGATGGGAGCCCTACCGAGCAAAATGGATTTAAAGCTGTGTTGTTATCAACACAGCTTTTTATTTATATTAGGAGGATTCGTATGAATAATATATGTTTGTATAAAGTAGATATGAAACTAATCAGAGATTACGCGCATATAGATGATAATATAATGTCAGTTTCGCCACAAATAAATAAACAAAATAGACCATTTGTTGGTGTTATTGTTATAAAAAATAATAGGAAATACTGTATACCGCTATCATCTCCGAAAGAGAAACACAGAAAGATGAAAAGTGGGTTAGATATGATTAAAGTATTTGATGAATCAGATAGAGACGAAGATAAACAGTTTAAATTGATTGGAATACTAAATATTAATAATATGATTCCGGTTGAAGATTGTTTTTTAGAGCTTGTTGACTTAAATATATATATAAACGATGATAAAAAATGTAAAGCCCACAAAGAATTGATGCAGAATCAGTTAAAGTGGTGCAGAGAGAACTCAGAAATAATAATTAATAAAGCAAATAAAGTATATAATCTTGTTGTAAATAATCCAGAAAAGAATAAAAGACTTGTGGCTAGATCAGTTGACTTCCTAAAACTAGAAAAAGTACTAGAGAGAAAGTTAAAGTCTTAATTTATGATATAAAGAGAAAAAAATGGAAAATGTTATAATCACCGGTGCTACAGGAATGATAGGTTCCCATGTAGCGAAAATACTTATAGATAATGGAATAAATGTAACGGCAATCATCCGCCCGATGTCTGAGAAGATAGGCAACCTGAAGGATGCTCATGATATCTCTGAACAGGATGGCAAGGGAAGACTTCAGTTAGTTGAGTGCAGTATAGATGAGCTACCATCTCTTAGAGATAAGCTTGGCTGGGAACATGACACTTTCTTTCACTTCGCGTGGGGACATACATATGGACCAGGGAAGTATGATGCTTCAAAACAGGAAGCTAACATCAAGGCTACCATAGATGCAGTTCACCTGGCATATGAGAGCGGTTGTAAAACCTTCGTGGGATGTGGATCCCACGACGAGTTCGGAATCATCAGTGGCAAGCTGTCCGACGAGCTTCCAAAGGATCCAATATCAGGCTATGGCATTGCAAAGCTCGCAGCCAATAGACTTTCAGCGCTCGAATGCCGCAACCTGGGAATGAGACATTGCTGGGGACGCGTACTCAGCTGCTATGGTCCAGGTGACAATGATAAAACCATGGTAATGACTGCTGTCAAAACGATGCTTCGTGGCGATAAAATGCAATTCACACCGGCAGAGCAGATATGGGATTACCTATATGTAGAAGACTGTGCTAAAGCGTTCATTGCAATAGCAGAAAAAGGAATAGATCAGAAGAGTTATATCATCGGATCAGGCGAACAACGCCTTCTCCGAGAATATATATATGCTATCAGAGATGCGATAGATCCAAACCTCGAGGTTGGGATCGGAGAGAGAGACTACAGTCCTAATCAGATAATGCTTCTCTCGGCAGACATCAATGAACTAGCAGCAGACACTGGTTTCGTTCCTGAAACTAGCTTTGAAGATGGAATTAGAAAAACCATCGAATCAGTTAGACAAAGCCTGGAAAACCAAGACGAACTAACTAGTATATAAAGAATTATATTGAGTGAGTATATAGGGACGGTTCTTATTTACTCACTTTGAAAAAGGAAAGTAATCTAAATAATTCAAAAAAAGTGAGTAAATAAGAACCGTCCCTATATACTCACTCACACAAGGAGACTAACAATGGGCAAAATAACAGTAGAAGATTGCATTGTAGACGGACTAACAATAGAAGGTCTCAAGGTCATCACCCCAACAGTATTCGGTGATGATAGAGGATACTTCATGGAAACATACAATGAGAACGATATGAAAGCAGCTGGTATGGATTATGTATTCGTACAGGACAACCAGAGCGCTTCTAAGAAGGGCGTTCTGAGAGGACTTCACTTCCAGAAGGAATTCCCACAGGACAAGCTGGTAAGAGTTGTGAATGGCGAAGTTTTCGACGTAGCAGTAGACCTTAGACCAGGCAGTGCTACCTTCGGTAAGTGGTACGGCGTACTTCTCTCAGCAGAGAATAAGAAGCAGTTTATGATACCAAAGAACTTCGCGCACGGCTTCATCGTTCTTTCAGACTACGCAGAGTTCTGCTACAAGTGTACGGACTTCTATCATCCAAACGATGAGGGCGGACTTCTCTGGAAGGATCCTGATATCGGAGTAGAGTGGCCTATGCCAGAAGGTATGACAGAAGCAGACCTTACACTCTCAGACAAGGATCAAAAGTGGAGCGGAATCGCCGCATACAAGGCAGAAAGAGGACTATAATTAGCCTTATGAATAATACAAACGTAAAAAAGAATACCTCCATCCCAGTCCAACTGATCAAGAACCGCAAGATGGCTCTGACACTCGCAAAGAATGACTTCAAGACCAAATACGCAGGCTCATACCTTGGAATCCTCTGGGCATTCATACAACCAGTGGTCACCATCCTGGTATATTGGTTCATCTTCTCAGTAGGATTCAGAGCGGGCAGAGTGGGCGAACATCCATACGTCCTAGTAATAGTCAATGGCCTGGTTCCATGGTTCTTCTTCTCCGAGGCATTAAGTGGGGGGACACATGCACTGACAGACTATAATTATCTAGTTAAGAAGGTAGTCTTCAATATAGACATACTTCCATTTGTCAAGGTTGTATCGGCCTTCTTTGTACACTGTTTCTTTATCGCAGTTGCTCTGGTGCTATCAACATGTATGGGGTATCCCCCAAGTATATATACGCTGCAAATAGTTTATTATGTGTTCTGTAATATTGTTATGGTTCTCGGAATGACATACTTAACATCAGCAGTTATGGTTTTCTTCCGTGATTTAGGACAGTTTATCAGCGTATTTGTGCTCCAGGTCGGCATCTGGGTGACACCTATTATGTGGGATGCAAAGGCAATGCTGCCTCCAACAATTCACAAAATCTTTATGTTAAACCCTGTTTATTACATAGTCAGCGGATTCAAGGATAGCGTACTTAATAAACACTGGTTCTGGCAAGGAGAGACACTCCTGTGGACAGTTTACTTCTGGATAATAACTATACTGATATTCATAATTGGAACAAGAGTGTTCACTAAACTCAAAGTACATTTTGCGGATATTCTGTAAGAGAGAAAAACAATGTCAAATGATGTAATAATCAAAGTAAATAATGTATCAAAACTGTATAAGCTATATGATAGAAATCTAGACAGACTCCGTGACTCGCTTGGACTAACAAGAGTCAAGAGATATAAAGAACACTATGCGCTACATGATATAAGCTTTGATATTAATAAGGGTGAATGTGTTGGTATCATTGGAACAAATGGCGCTGGTAAGTCTACTATCCTGAAGATAATAACAGGTGTTCTGTCTCCAACATCTGGTGATATAGTAATAAATGGACGAATATCTGCACTACTTGAACTTGGTGCTGGTTTCAACATGGAATATACAGGACTTGAAAATATCTACCTTAATGGTACAATGATAGGTTTTTCGAAGGAAGAAATAGACTCCAAACTGGATGATATTCTTAGTTTCGCTGATATAGGAGACTTCATATATCAACCCGTAAAAACCTACTCCTCGGGTATGTTCGTAAGACTTGCCTTTGCAGTAGCAATAAATATCGATCCTGAGATACTTATTGTAGATGAGGCTCTATCCGTAGGAGATGTATTCTTCCAGGCTAAATGCTTTAAAAAGTTTGAAGAATTCAAATCAAAAGGAAAAACCATATTGTTCGTTAGTCATGACCTCTCAAGTATACAGAAATATTGCGACAAGTGTATCCTGCTGGATAAGGGACATAAAGTTGGGGAGGATATACCATCCAAGGTTATTGATATGTATAAGAAAGCTCTGGTTGGAATGCTAGATACAGAAGGTGTAGAATCATCAGAGCCAGAAGTGAATGTTAGTAAACCTAAAAATGATACCATATGGAAGGGTAACTACGAGGCTAATCCTTCTTTTGAAGAATACGGCGATAAGATAGCTGAAATAATAGACTATGCAATAATAGATGATGCTGATAACTATTCAAGTACACTATGTAAGGGTAAAGACTTTACTATAAAAGTTAAGATAAAAGCAAATGAAAGAATTGAATCCCCAATAGTTGCTTTTACAATAAAAGATATAAAAGGTACAGATATTACAGGAACTAACACCTCGTATGAGGGCATAGATATAGATCATTTGGATTCTGGCGAAGAACTAACTATATCCTTCAAACAGAATATGAATCTACAGGGGGGCGAGTACTTGCTCTCTCTTGGATGTACCCGATATGAAAATGATGGTTTTCAAGTAAGTCATAGACTATATGATATAATGAATATAAGTGTAATATCTGATAAGAATACCGTAGGTTTCTATGATATGGATTCAGAAGTGACAGTAGAATAATAACAATATATATGATTAATGTCATCCTGAACGAAGTGAAGGATTTTATAAAATGGAAGAATATATCGGAAAAGTAAAACTGAATCTAGATTACTACAAGGGTACAGATACATATAGCGATGGCGATATAGAAGAGAAACTTCTGGAAATAGTAAAAAGTGGTGTAGATCTTGAAGAGTTTCTTGAAAAGGAAAATGAATGGGTTTACCTTTATCACCTTTCAAATATCCGCCACAATCTACTTGAATGGTATGATTTCGGAGAAGGAAAAAGTCTGCTGGAAATAGGTGCCGGATGTGGAGCAGTATCAGGTCTTTTCTGCAATAAGGTTAATAGAGTAGTAGGAATAGATCTTTCAAAGAGACGCTCTAGCATCAATGCATATCGCAACATAGACTGTGATAACCTGGAAATAATGGTGGGAAACTTCGAGGATATACATACAGATGAGAAGTTCGACTACGTAACACTGATTGGAGTTCTAGAATACTCTATCTATTATATAAATAGCGATGATCCCTTCCATGACATGCTTAGAAAAGCAAAAGAATACTTAAAACCAGGTGGTAAGCTGATAATAGCTATCGAGAATAAGTATGGTATAAAGTATTGGGCAGGTGCTACAGAAGACCATACTGGAGGCTTCTTCGATGGAATAGAAGGATATGATGGAGTTGATAGAGTTAGAACCTTCTCCAGGCACGGTTTAGAGAAACTGATCAAAGAATCTGGATTTACTGGTACAGAGTTCTATTATCCAGTTCCAGATTATAAGATGCCAATTGAGATATACTCTGAAGAAAGACTTCCGAAGAAGGGAAGTATCAAGACTCCATCTCCGGCATATGATAGAGATAGACTCGAACTCTTCAGTGAAGTAAAGGTGATTGACTCCATATGTGAGGATGGACTCTTTGAAGAGTTTTCGAATTCTTTTTTAGTTATATGTAGTTAAAATAATATCAAGTGTAGGTAATAGTATGATTCAGGCATTGGTTTCTTTCATAATATATTTGGTTATTCAAGTTGCCATCTTTTTCATAGGATTCAATGTAATGAAAAAGGAGGGCAAACTAAGATACTCTGATATCATACAAACATATGTAATAGGGCAAATGACTGTATTTGCGCTTATTCAAATACTTGCAGTACCTATGATACTGCTAAGACTCAAATTCAATATTCTATATTATAGCTTCATGACGATAGCTATAGTTCTATTAGTTCTAGGAATAAATAAATTTGTTAAAAATGGTATTCCTAAGATATCATCGTTCAAGGGCTATATCAAAACACTTACCCCTGTAACAATTATTTTCTTGATAGTAGCAGCTTTAATGATATTGGCTCAGTTTCTAATCTATTTTTTTGGTCAGCATTTAGATGAGGATGATGCAAGATGGATGGCTGAAGCAAATGATGCGCTTTGTTATGGAGATATGTTGACTAGAAACTATGCAACAGGGGAATCCATTGGTAGATTTGCTGAGGCAAAAGAAGTATCATCTCCATGGCCTATGATGTGGGCTATTCTTGCAAGAACACTCCACGTAAGGACATCTATATCTGTTCATACAGTATATGCTTCTTTCGAACTGATAGTTATGTATATGATATATTATCTGATAGCCAGGGAACTTTTCGAAAAGAAGGATTCTAGATTTACTTTTCTTATAATGGTAGCGGTTATCAATCTTTTCCCAGTCCGCTTTTTCTATGGTGAGGATATGGCAAGGGAAAGCTACAGTGGCAGCAGTTATAATTCCACTAATTATATATATATTTATAAAGATTAATAAGGAAAACCGGTTAGGAGACTGGCTTAGACTCCCGATTATTACCTGCGGAGCATGCCTGCTATCAGGAATGGGAGTATCTATATCAGCAATAATGGTTGGTGTATATGGAACATATAACATCATAGCTTATAAAAACTGGAAAAGAATACCTCTATGGCTACTTTCGATTGTACCAGGAGCTATATTCTCTCTTATTTATTTTTTCTTCAAGGGGTAATAGATGCAGGAACAGATAGATGCAATTAAAGAAGCATTAGGAAACTACAACTTTCTAATCCTATATGGAGTATCTCTAATAGTGGGATTTGTCCTGCTAAAAGGACGCAGAAAGATGTTTCTAGTTTCAGCAGTACTTATAACTGCTGTTATTTTGATGCCTCCTTTTTATGAAAAATGGAATGAATTAAATGATTATGCATATTGGAGAATGCTTTGGGTTATACCAATTATACCTATTTGTGCTACTGTGCCAGCTGCAGTTATAGACAGATTGAAAAAAAACTGGGCTAAAGTGATAGTAGTCATAATAGCTATAGTAACCGTTATGCTAACGGGATCATTTATATATAAAGGTGAATATACTAGGTTTAAAGTGGCTAAAAACTACGATAAACTACCTGATGATGTGTGTGAAGTAGCAGAGCTTTTGCTCGATAATGATAATAATCCCAAGGTAGTGGCGGACTCCAGTCTGAGCGTATACCTGAGACAGTATTCGGGCAAAATAGTTATGCCATATGGTAGAGATATAGTATATGGCGGAGGAGCTAGCGAAATTGCCAAAGAATTAAATAAAGAGATAAAAGAAGAGACTGGCGATATGAGCCGGGTATCTGAAATTATGCTTAACTATGGATATGAGTATCTGGTGACTGATAACACATCAGAAGAAAAAAATAGGAATATAATGGCTGCTGGATTTGGTCTACTGGGACAGGTGGGAGATTATGGTGTATACAAAGTACATGGTACTCCAACTGAGATCCGAACATACAATGATGAGAATCTGGTGGCGAGTATTACTACAATAGATGCCGAAGGAAATCCTAGAATAGATAATGGTGGTTATGCCACGGTGACGTATGAGTATGACAAATATGGATACGTAAGCCGGGAGTTTCATCTGGATGCTGAGGGGAATGGTGTAACAGACGCCAGCGGTAAAGCAGGCTATGAAAGAACCTATGATCATCTTGGTAATGTACTAACTGAAACTATACTAGGCAAAGACGGTAATCCAACTATATCAGGAGGATATGCCCAGAGAGTATGTGAATATAATAAAGACAACAAACTATCAAAAGAGAGCTTTCTGGATGCAGAAGGTAATCCTATGATAAATGTTTATACTCTATATTCCAGTAGGGAAATAAAGTATGATGATGAGGAGAGAGTAATATCTGAGAGATATTATGATACTGCTGGTAAGCTTATAATCTCAGGAAATGGGTGTGCAGGGTATGATAGAAGTATAGATATAGAAAATGGAGTTGTTGTAGATACTTACGTAGGAACAGATAACAAGCCAATGGCGCTAAAGGAAGGGTATACTGCTATCCAGCGAGAGTGCGACAAGGATGGTAATATTATAAACAACTCTTATAAAAGTGGTGAATGGACACGCGCAGAGGAAGTATATCTAGGTAGCGATGGTAAAGAATTACCTAATAGGGTTGGTTGTAGTTGTATAGAAAAGATTTTTGATCCTGTTGGATATGTAGTTGAAGTTTATTATAAACAGAATGGAAAACTATTTAGAACATCTGGTGGATATGTCAGATGTCATAAAG
>CAMKQB010000065.1 GCA_946414825.1 uncultured Lachnospiraceae bacterium | reverse complement strand
TGAAAGGCCAAAGAAATTCTTAATCTGAATATAATCCTTGATCTTCTCCTCAATCTTCTTAGGGAAGTTAGCATCCTCGATTATTCCTTTGAAATACTCAACCTCGCCAATTACTATCTGAAACTCATTTAATCCAGAAGCCTTAAGACAGTCAATCACACATGCTATAGACTCTGCATCTGCCGCTGAGCTGTCATCATTTATCAGCTCACTTCCAAGCTGGGTTATCTCCGCAAGCTTACCCTGATGCTTCTCTGTACTTGCAAAGGTATTACCTCTGTAGCAAAGTCTAATAGGCAACTCCTCTTCAGCAAAATACTTTGCCACACATCTTGCAATACTTGGAGTAAAATCAGGTCTAAGAACGAGTGTATTGTTATCCCTATCAAAGAACTTATACATCTCATTAGATGGAGCACTTCCTTTATCTGAATTAAAAATCCCGAAGTATTCAAAGGTTGGAGTTTCTATATCTTTATTTCCATATAGATGTAGAACATGCTCCATATCATTTATGATCTGATGCTTTCTCTCGCACTCAGTACCATATATGTCTCTGATACCCTCCGGGGTTGATAATAATGTTTCTCTCATCAGTTTTTCCTCTCTTAAGCCTGAGATATAATTATGTCCATATATACGCCGTCTTTGTTTTCCTTACAGGTACAGAACCTGTATCTTACTCTACTGTCCTCATTGTAACGAACAGATACATGAGAATAAGGATAAGCTGTAGCTTCTACAAACTTACGGTATAAGCTATCAGCCAGTGACAAGGTATATTTATTCATCTTTATATCAACTATATATCTATTATAATTTACATTAATGCAAAAGTTTTCAACCTTCTTGGATTTGGATAAAAATGTATCCATAGCAGCATATATTTCATCGTCAGTAATGATATTAAGTTTTGCCATGTATTCATTAACCGCTCTAAACATAATATGCTCCTATTCTTACCTTTAACCGAACATTTATTATACTATTTAATAGAAAATAAATCAATCTAAGTAAGTCTTTCTCTCAACATCTCTCCAGCTGTTATCAAGGTTGTAGAATTCTCTCATTTCCTGATCGAAGATATGAACAACAATATCGTTATAATCAAGAAGTATCCAGCCGCCCTGCGACTTTCCTTCGCGGGCTACAAGCTCATATCCAGAATCCTTCATTGACTCTTCAACGCCATCAACCATAGCATCTATTTGAGTCTTGCTACTACCTGTTGCTATAACAAAATAATCTGTAATAGCTGTAACAGTGCCGACATGAAGTGACACCACATCATGAGCCAGCTTATCCTGAAGTGCTTTTACGGCACATTCCACCATTTCTAATTCTCTATTCATTTATTTCTCACCCTTTTTTACGTAATAATCGTAAGTTTTCTTGGTCATCTCATCTATTACAACTTCATTTCCATTTAGATAAATCAGAGTATTTTTTAATATATGGATAACACACTTATCCAGATCCTGATACGCCTCACGACGAATCTCTGTAAGATCACGAATCATCTTACGATTAGGCTCTATATAATCTGCAACAAAAATAATCTTATCGAGAAGTGACATTCCCGGATGTCCTGTTGTATGGTAAGTAATTGCTGATAATATATCCTCATCATTTATTCCATACTTTTCCTTTGCATAATAAGCTCCCAACTTACCATGAAGAAGATCCGGATTTGCCTTCTCACTCCTGTTTATTGGAATATTATGTTTCTTAGCCTTACGAAGCTTCTCCTCGGTTGGTATACATTTAGCACAGTCATGAAGAAGTCCGGCTATTCTAGCCTTTCTAATATCACAACCATGAACAAACGCAAGATTTGCCGCTGTATACTCAACGCCAATAGTATGAACAAATCTTTTCTCGTTAAGCTTCGGTTTTAGCTTTTTTATCATTTCAGCTCTATCCATCACTGTTCTCCCTTAAAAAGATTGTTTTCCGAGATATAATCTCTAATATAATCAGGTACAAGACCTGATATATCCAGCCCATTCTCCAGCCTCTTTCTTATATCAGAGGAAGATATAGGTGTGTCCTCCATATCAAGAATTGATATTCTGGACTTAGGATATTCATCCCTTAGTCTCTTAATTATAGTCTTTGTTCTATTTAAATCAGTATCGCCTCGAACTGCTGTAACAAAATGAACCGTACTTAGAAGCTCTTCGGCATCTACCCATTTATCTATCCATTCCAGACTGTCGCCACCAATTAAGAAATATATGTTTCTAGTATAATCTGCTTTTCTCAGCTCTCTTATAGTATCGATCGTATGGGTAACACCACCGCGAATTATTTCGAGATCACTATAGTACATATACGGAAATTGTTCCGCCACAAGACTTAGCATATTCAGTCGATTTTTATCTGAAACAAATACTTTATTTTCTTTATAATATGTTGTCTTATTGGGCATCAAAACTATATCTATACCAAACTGCGTATAAAAAGCCTCAGCCATCCTAATATGTCCTAAATGAATAGGATTAAAGGAACCGCCTAGTATAGCAATATCACCTGTAAAGTTTTCAATATCTAAATAACTTAAACCCTGACAAACCATATTTATTACCTGCGACCAGTCTTCTTATCCTTCTTTATCTTTTCACCTGGGAAAATAATACCAGGATTTTCCTGATTTCTCTTATATAGAACTATCTTTCTTCCTATTACCTGAACAACCTCAGATCTTGTACGTTCTGATAAGGTAATTGCCAGTGTTCCCGGATCATCAACACAGTTTTTCAGTACATTAATTTTGATAAGCTCCCTGGCCTTAAGAGCTTCAGCTGCTGCATCAACAAATTCTGGTGTTAAGCTGCTCTTGCCAAGTGACAAAATAGACTGAGTTGTCTGAGCAATACCCTTGAGGTATGCACGTTCCTTTGTTGTCATATTAGATTCCTTTCTATCTATTATTCGATATATTCAAACTCCCAACCATAGATTCTGACAGTGTCACCTTCCTGCATTCCGAGAGCTTTAAGCTCCGCAATGATATTATTCTTAACCATGAATTCCTGGAAGAACTTGAAGCCCTTATTGTCTTCAAGGTTGGTATATCCCAGCATCTTCTCTATTCTTGGACCTTCAACAAGATATACGCCCTCTTCGTCCTTAGACTTTTCAACTGTATATGGAAGCTCAACCTCTCTTGAAGCATATTCTTCAAGAGGTATCTCTGAATTAAATTCCATTACATCATCCGGAGCAGTCTGAATCATTTTATAGGTTTCTTCCAGAAGCTCCTTTATCCCCTCACCTGTTGCAGCAGAAATAGCCATAACAGGAACATCCGGGAATCTATTCTTAAGCTTCGCAAGAATCTCTTCTCTATCCTCAGCAGATAAAACATCCAGCTTATTAGCAACTATAATAGTTGGTCTCTCAGCCATCTGCTTACTATAACTTGTTAGCTCTTCATTTATAGCTTCAATATCCTGCACAGGATCTCTTCCTTCAACAGAAGCAGCATCTATTACATGGAGAATAACTCTTGTTCGCTCAATATGTCTGAGGAAATCCAGTCCCAGACCAACTCCTTCGGCAGCACCTTCGATGATACCAGGGATATCCGCCATAACAAAACCTCTTCCTTCACCAAGGCTAACAACCCCTAGATTTGGTACAAGTGTTGTAAAATGATAATCAGCTATCTTAGGTCTGGCATTTGACACCTTAGAAAGTATGGTGGATTTACCAACACTAGGAAATCCAACCAGTCCTACATCAGCTATCATTTTAAGCTCCAGAATAAGAGTCTTCTCAATAGCAGCCTGACCCGGCTGAGCATAACGAGGGGCCTGCATAGTGCTTGTTGCAAAATGCTGATTACCTCTACCTCCCATACCACCTTCAAGCAGTACAAAAGGTTCGGTTCTATCTGCCATATCAATTATAACCTTGCCCGTATCAAAGTCTTTGATAACAGTTCCAGGAGGGACTTTGATTACAATATCCTTGCCATTAGCACCATGACACCTTCTTTTTCCACCCTCTTCGCCGTCTCCAGCCTTATATTTTCTTACGTTCTTAAAGTCTGTAAGGGTGTTGAGTCCTTGATCTACAACGAAGATAACATCTCCGCCTTTTCCACCGTCACCACCATCCGGACCACCATTGGGTACATACAGCTCCCGACGAAAGGATACATGACCATCCCCGCCCTTACCAGAGCGAACAAATATTTTAGCTCTATCAGCAAATGTATTTGCCATAATATTCTCCAATATTCTTCAAAAAATAAAGGAGCTTTGATAACAAAGCTCCTTAAGATCGATACCTAATTACTCAGCAACTGGATAAATAGAAACCTGCTTTCTATCTCTTCCAAGTCTTTCGTATCTAACAACACCATCTGTTAATGCGAACAGAGTATCATCTCCGCCACGTCCAACATTAAGTCCTGGATGGATCTTTGTACCACGCTGTGTATAAAGCACATTACCAGCCTTAACAAACTGGCCATCTGCACGCTTAGCTCCGAGTCTCTTAGAAGCTGAATCTCTACCGTTTTTAGTAGATCCCATTCCCTTCTTATGAGCGAAGAGCTGTAAATTCATCTTAAACATGACTTACCTCCCTAAAAAATATCTGAATATATTTATCGCCATACTCCTCATATATAGAACAAAGTCCTAATCGAAGAGCCTTCAGTAGTAGCTTACTCTGTGGACTAACCTTACCAAGGATCTTGCATTTAACAAGACCATCCTCAGATTCCTCTGTGACGATGCTGTCTTCAGTAAACTCTTCAAGTGAATTAACTGTATTAATAACCAGTGCTGATACTCCAGCACACACAACATCTTTTCCACAACAGCCATATTCAGCATGACCGGAAATCTTGAATCCAAAATATGAATTGTCCTTAGAGTAAAATATTGCCTTAATCATGACACTTTCCTTAAGTTATGCATTGATTGCTTCAATCTTAACTTCTGTAAATGGCTGTCTGTGACCATTCTTCTTGTGGTAACCCTTCTTAGGCTTATATTTATAAACAGTTACCTTCTTAGCCTTTGCAGTCTTAACAACTGTAGCCTTTACTGTTGACTTAGATACCTTATCTCCTACAAGAACACCCTTGTCAGTATTGATTGCGATAACGTTATCAAATGTTACTTCAGCACCATCCTCAGCGCCAAGCTTCTCAACTCTGATTACATCGCCTTCAGCTACCTTGTACTGCTTTCCGCCTGTTGCTATTACAGCGTACATAAGTTCTTCCTCCTAACTTATAAATCTCGCCAACATCGGTGTGCACCTGCAAATGGGCGCAACTTTCCTACCTAGTCGTGCGGCATACCGTGATATATTAACACTTATGTAAAGTATTGTCAACGAAAAGATTCTTTGTTTTTAAGTGTTTTTTTAATTCTATTGTTTAACTATATTCTTAAGCCAAACTCCCTTATATAGAAGTATGAAACCAAATATACATTTTAATAAATCCGCCGCGTGAACCATAGCAAAGATATGTGATATACCCAAGTTAGTAAATCTACATAAAAAATGTGCAAACGGAACACTTACAAGCATCATAAACACACTATCAAACACAAAGGTTATTACAGTATTTCCACCGGCTCTTATAGTAAAATAGCTTGTATGAAGAAATGCATCCTTCGCCATAAAGAATCCCTGAACCATAATAAAATGAGTAGCTATCATTCTAGCTGTATCATTTGTATTATAAAACTGAGGGAATATCGGAGCCAGTATCAGCATTATTCCACCGATAATAACTGAACTAAAGATCGAAAATGCAATAATCTTGTTATCTGTATCTCTGGCCTTCTCCATATCTCCAGAACCAAGATACTGTCCTACTAGTATAGCAACGGCATCACCCATAGCTATGAAGATAATATTAAAGATATTATTGATAGTACTTGCTATATTCTGACCCGCGACTACATTTAATCCCCTAATAGAATAAGCCTGTGCAAGAAGTGCCACACCTATTGACCACAGTCCTTCATTTAAAAGGAGAGGCATGCTGGTAACAAAGTACTTCTTGGCCAGGTATCCCGGAACAAGTATAGTCCTAAATATTCCTACAAAGTAAGTATGCTTAAATCTATTGAAGTAAGCCCATCCTACAACGATAAGCATTTCAACATATCTGGCAATTACAGTTGCAACAGCTGCTCCTGCAACTCCCATCTTAGGAAATCCAAATTTACCAAAAATTAAAACATAGTCCAGAATACAATTAAGAAAAACCGCCACAACTCCCGCAAGCATAGGAATAAATGTCTCTCCACACTCCCTCATAGTACTGGAATAAAGCATTCCAATATATACTGCAGGGAGCATAAAAATAATTATCCCCATATATGTAAGTGCGTAGTTAAGTGTAGCTGCAAGATCACCACCATCATTACTTCCATTTAAAAACTTCTGGATCAATGACTGTCCAAACAAAAGAAGTATAAGTGCTGATACGATACATATAATAAATCCAAGCCATAGCTTGAATCTGAATGTATTTCTCACACCTTCGTCATCATTGTTTCCAAAATACTGTGCTGTGTATATACCTACTCCTGATAATCCTCCAAATATCAGCAGATAATACACAAATGTTATCTGATTAACAATAGATACACCAGACATCTCTTCTGTACCCAGTCTTCCAACCATGATATTATCCAGAAGATTTACAAAATTCGAAAGTGCATTTTGCAAAATAATCGGTAAAGATACCTTGAAAAGTATTTTATAAAAATTCTTATCACCTATATATTTTTTTCTAATTACGTTTAACATATTCTCGCCTCTTCTATATAAACATAAAGATTAGAGAAAATCCTGAAGCGTCAGCGGCTTAGCCTCCTTCTTTCTTGTAAGTTCCACAAGTCCAAGAGGTGTCATATCTACAAAGGTGACCTTCACCTCATCCTTTATAAGCTGGTTCTTCAAATAATCAAGAAGTTCCTTAATACTCTCTATTTGCTTCATGTTTATAAAATCTATAATTATAATGCCGGAGATGTTGCGAAGTCTTATAATTCTCGCAATAGCCTCGGCTGCCTCTTTGTTAATTTTAAGAAATGATTTCTCTGTATTTTTGCCCTTAATGGCCTTACCTGTATTTACATCTATTACAGTAAGGGCTTCTGTAGGTTCAACTATTATGCTTCCACCAGACTTAAGATATATAAATCGATCAAACGCCTTAGCAAGCTTATCCTCCAGATTAAAAACTTTATGAAGAGCAACCATATTGTCATTATACAGTTTTATATCTGAGCCAAAATCTACTTTTAGTAGATTATATTCCTCCTCAAGATCTGTAATAACGCTAAATGTTTCATATTTATTCTTAATATCGAGCAGCTCACTCTTTATGGATTTATCCGGTGAGTATATAAGCTTCTTAACAACTGAATGCATTCCGGAATCTACTATTCCATTCATTGTATGAACAAGATTATTCAGTTCCAGACTCAGTTCAGACTCTGATGCTTGTTCAGCAGAGGTACGGATAATGGCACCTAGATCCAGTTTCTTCCCTTCCTCGCTGAATCGGGCATTGTATCCATCCAGAGCCGTCCCAACCTTTGCCTTTAGATCCTTTCTGATATCTGCATCTGTAATCTTATGAGATATTCCCACTTCATTACGTCTATTAAGTATAAAGAATTTGCCACTAAGCTCTATATCACTGGTTGCAACCCCCTTCTTGGTTTTTATAGGGTCCTTCTCTATCTGAACAAGAAGCTCATCCCCCATACAAACCTTTTCAGTATTACCATGCTTAAGGAAAATGTGATTAGTATTATCATTTAATGAATAATATAAATAATCACCTGTTCCGGCATCCAAAAAGGCCGCATTAATTGAAGGTACAATATTCACAACCTTAGCGGAATACACATTACCAATTATGCTCTCATTACAAAGAGAACAGGCTCTCACAAGAGAGTTGTCCTCAAGTAGAAAGCCTGTTTTCTTTGAATTAATCTCTGTTATTACAAATGTAGCATTCATATTAATTCTTAAAAGAATGTACTGGTGCCGGGATTCGGCCGGTTCTGTTAATAAAGTCTGAGCAATCATATTTATTAACAGGCATAACCGGTGCTTCACCCAGAAGTCCACCAAATACAGCCCTGTCTCCTACTTTCTTACCAGCGATAGGCATTATACGAACCGCTGTTGTTTTTTGATTTATCATACCGATAGCCATCTCATCGGCAATTATACCTGATAGTGTTGATGCTGGTGTATCACCAGGAACCGCTATCATATCAAGACCTACTGAACATACACAGGTCATAGCTTCAAGCTTCTCTATAGTCAGCGCTCCTGCATCTACAGCATTTATCATACCCTGATCCTCTGATACTGGAATAAATGCACCAGACAGACCTCCTACATATGAAGATGCCATGATACCACCCTTCTTAACCTGATCATTGAGAAGTGCAAGAGCAGCTGTTGTACCTGGAGCACCTGCGAATTCAAGTCCCATCTCACATAGTATATCAGCAACTGAGTCACCAATAGCTGGAGTTGGTGCAAGGGACAGATCCACTATACCAAAAGGTACATCCAGTCTCTTAGAAGCTTCTTTAGCAACAAGCTGTCCAACACGTGTTATCTTAAATGCAGTCTTCTTGATAGTCTCGCAAAGAACCTCGAAGCTTTCTCCTCTAACCTGCTCAAGCGCAGTCTTTACAACACCTGGTCCTGATACGCCCACATTTATAATAGTATCTGCCTCAGTCACACCATGAAATGCACCTGCCATGAATGGATTATCATCCGGAGCATTGCAGAAAACAACAAACTTTGCTGTTCCGAAGCTATCTCTTTCCTTTGTGAGTTCAGCTGTCTCCTTTATCTTCTCACCAATAAGTCTAACAGCATCCATATCTATACCTGTTTTGGTAGATCCGCAATTCACAGATGAACAAACAAGCTCTGTTGAAGCGAGAGCCTTTGGTATAGATTCGATAAGAAGCTTATCTGCAGGTGTCATCCCCTTTGAAACAAGGGCTGAATAACCACCTAAGAAGTTAACTCCAACAGTGTGAGCTGCCTTATCAAGGGTTTTAGCAATTTCTACAAAATCATCTACAGTTTTGCAGACTGAGCCACCCACTAAAGCGATTGGTGTAACAGAGATTCTCTTATTAACGATAGGAATACCGTACATAGAGGTTATCTCCTGACCAACCTCAACCAGATTCTTAGCCTTTTCAGTGATTTTGTTATAAATATTATCACAGGTTTCCTGAACATCCTTACCTACGCAGTCAAGGAGTGAGATACCCATTGTAATGGTTCTGACGTCGAAATTCATATGCTGAACCATTTCATTTGTTTCTATTACTTCATCTAGTGATATCATATTATATGCCTTTCTTCCTATACGCCTCATGTTTATATAATCGGCTTACAAATTCAATAAACCAAACAATCTTAAGCAGTCTTTACTAAATGCGGTGCATCATCTGGAAGATTTCTTCCTTCTGAGCTTTGATCTGTACTCCGATTTCTTCGCCGAGGCTTGCTAGCTCGTCTGCCAGCTCGCCATGTTTCTTGAGTGAATTAGATGTATCAACTAGCATCATCATGTTGAAGTATCCCTGCATAGTTGTCTGTGTAATATCATTTATATTTATATTGTTGCTTGCAAGATAGTTACAAACCTTTGCGATTATTCCTACAGTATCTTGTCCAACGACTGTGATTATTGTCTTATTCATAATTTATTACCTCTTTCTATTTATAAAGCTTTTAGATAAGCTATTATATTTCTATCAGCTCGCCTGTTTCGTATCTTGGGGCAACACATAAACCGAAGTCTCTAACATCATTTGAAAATGGGTTGTCCTCCAGCTCTGATTTTACAGTTTCAAAGGCCAGATCAGCATAATTATTCTTATCAGACAGATGTCCCAGAGCTATATATTTAATATGATCTGACAAAATGTCCCTTATAAGCTTCGCTCCATCTTCGTTACATAAGTGCCCTCGATCCCCCATTATCCTCTTTTTAACAGAATAAGGATATGGACCTGCCTCGAGCATTCTTATATCATGATTTGTTTCTATAACTGCAGCATCACTTTCAGACAGGAAATCTATTATCATGTTATTATAGACACCCATATCCGTTGCTACAGATACTTTCTTACTATTTGACAAAAAGTTATAGCACACAGGATCATTAGCATCATGGGATATCGGGCAGGTATTCACCGTAATATCTCCAATTATCATTGATCCATTATTCTTGATAGGCTTAAGCAAATTGTAGTCAAAATCTCCCATAGAACGAGTTGTAAGTATTCCATCAATCGTTCCATAAGTAGCATAGATTGGAATATTATGCTTTCTTGCAATTACACCGAGACTTTTTATATGATCTATATGCTCATGTGTTATGAAGATAGCATCTATATCGCGTACAGATAAATCCGCATTCTTCAGACCCTTATCTATACCCCTCAGACTTATCCCTACATCTAAAAGTATTGAAGTTTTATCAGTTCCAATGTAAGTGGAGTTTCCAGAACTACCACTTGCTATTGTCATTAGCTTCATTAAAGTACCGCCTTTGGACTCTTATCCTTAGGTCTATAACCCTTTTCTTCCAGAACCTTCATTATATTATCTTTGTGTTCCGGACCAAATGCTTCAAT
>CAMKQB010000064.1 GCA_946414825.1 uncultured Lachnospiraceae bacterium | reverse complement strand
CCTGCGACCTCCTGATCCCAAATCAGGCGCTCTAGCCAAGCTGAGCCACACCCCGTTTAGGTGCTTGCTTAATCATAAACAGCGAATGTGATTATATAACTCTGAGTTCATCATGTCAAGTATAAATATATAATCATTTTTAAATAGCGGGAGGGGGACTTGAACCCTCGACACTACGGGTATGAACCGTATGCTCTAGCCAGCTGAGCTATCCCGCCATTTCGTTTTAATGGGGCCTACAGGGCTCGAACCTGTGACCCTCTGCTTGTAAGGCAGATGCTCTCCCAGCTGAGCTAAGACCCCGTTTAAAAGTGCCGTCCATCGACAGCACTTTTCCTATTATAGTTATGTCACCCCACTTTGTCAAGCGGTTTTTTTGATATTTTTAGACTGATTTTTTGAGCGATTTTTAACCACTTCTTAAGGGGCTAATTTACGTTATTTTTCACCAATGGGAAGATAACATTCACTTTGAAAAGATCTCCATCAATACTTATTTCAAATGAACCATTCTGTAATTCTGTTAGGTTCTTAGCAATGGAAAGTCCAAGTCCTGAACCTTCTGTATTTCTAGATTTATCTCCTCTTACGAATCTCTCTGATAATTCTTCTGGAGTAATATTAAGCATTTCCTTGCTAACATTCTTTATACTGAACATCACAGAACCTGTTACCGAATTACTTTCTTCATCTTCTGCATTAGGTATCTCCTTATTTATAACATCTATATCCATATAAACTCTGGTATCCGGCTTAGCATATTTAGCAACGTTATTCATCAGGTTATCAATTATTCTATATACTCTTCTACCATCCGCATTAATAAGAGCATCATCTGTTTTGAAGCCTTTTACAACCTCGATATTGTTCTCATTAAACTTATCCTCATGCTCGCCCAAACACTGGTTTATAAGCTCTACAAAGTTGATATTCATAAGCTCTAGCTCTACATTTCCAGTGCTTGTTTTAGAAGCCTCTATTAGGTCCAGAATAAGCTGTTTAAGTCTCTCAGACTTCTGATCAAGAACATTTATATATTCCTTAGCTTTTTCATTATCAATATCTTCCTTCTTCAGAAGGTCTACATAGTTAATAATTGAAGTAAGTGGAGTCTTAATGTCATGAGATACATTGGTTATAAGCTCAGCCTTAGTTCTCTCATCCCTTATGGATGTTTCTACAGCTTTTGATAAACCGTCTCCCAAATTGTTGAGACTTGTCCCCAGTTCTCTGGCATCAAACTTAAGCTCATCTACATTTACCTTTGCATCCAGTTCACCATTTTCAAGTCTGCGACTTACCTTCAGAAGCTTTGAAGTGTCACTGCTGTATTTAAGGAAGAGTAACACCGCCAGGATGTTGAATATAATGAGGAAGAATCCAAGTACGATTCCGCCTTCGCCTACAGCACTACCAAGACCAATGAAGGCGAAAATGTTTATCATAAGGAAGATACCTGCTGCAATAAGTAGTGCTGCCTTTCCAGGCATTTTGTTAATTAAACCATTTCTGCCAAATATCTTCTTGATAATAATTACTGTAATAAATCCATCCAGGAACTTACCACACTTCACTCTTCTTACAATATTCATTATTACTGCTGCTGTTGCAATATATAGCAGAAGTATTCCAAAGGCTGCTGCAACTATGATTGCACCAATCTCTTTCATGATTAGCGTTATAAGTACAGATGATATTCCTGCAAGTCCCATTATTCCGGTTGCCAAAACCAGAACTCCTGAGTATACTCCGGCCCACACGATATATGGAGCTTTATCTACAAAGAACAGCTTTGCAGGCTCTCCAATTATCAGTACTATAACAGAGGCCAGGAAAAGAATACCGCTAATCACTGCAAGCCATATTGGGTAGCTAATAATTCCGCATACTTTATAGGCAATGCTTTCGCATAAATACGCCCCGTCATTATGTGCATCACCAACGATAGCTATGCAGAAGCTATTATCACAGATTGACTTTAGCTCATTTAGCTTTTCAGAAGATATATATTCATAATCCACTCTATTATTCTTATCATCTGTATACCACTGCTCCAGCTTTCCAGTAGCAGAGTCATAGCTTATATAGACCTTTGCATCCTTCTGAAGTCTGCTTAAATATTCCGGATAGCTCATATCATCACGTGGTGTATTAATTACGTAAGGTTCAATGGTACTGCCATCAAAGCTGTACACTGCATCAGCACTGTAGCAGGTGTAGTTAGATCTATCCTCGTAGGTGTTATTAAGCAAGCCCTTTTCATCAGTGGTAAGCTTAGTATATAGAAGCTCAACATCACTTCTCAGCATTTTTGAGCTAAGGATATATTCCTGAAGCTTCTGCTTTCCATCAGCCCCGCTTAGATTCGCAAGACTTTCGTCATAAACAAAATACATATAGTCACTATTAGGTGTAGTTTCGTCTATGAATATCTCATTATTAGGTGAATAATACAGAATACCCTGAGCATCAGAATATATGTATAAGTATCCATTTATATTTGCGAAATAATCATAAGGGCTTATTTCATATTCGCCTATATTATTCCAAAGAAATTCATACTCGGCATCAAGACCTGTTTGATCTGAACCGTACTTCACACATACATCATTTACAATATTTCTGTACTCACCCCAGGTCATTCTTATAAGCTTCCCAGAGGTGTCCACCTTATTTGCATAGCCATTATATATACTGCCTACTCCTGCATCTATATCAGTATATTCAATAAGCTCACTGACCGGGTCAGACTCCTGGAAAATGTCATCTACACCAAAGGTTTCAGCAGAAGCTTCTTTTCCATCTGTCACTGCTTTATACAGGTCACTATATTCATAGATATCAAACTTCTTACTGTCTAGATCTATCTGCATAGTATTCTGCTTATGCTTAGCCGTTTTCTGCACATGTTTTAAATCAAGTAACAGATTTTCCTTAACATTAGCTGTCTCTTCAAAAGGTCTGTCAAAGGATTCTGTCTCATAGAATACTCCGTATCGAAGTCCCGTCACTGTAGCTGACACTATAAACAGAACCAGAGCCAGATAACCTAAAACATAGATTCCTATTCTAAACCATTTATTCTTAATAACCTTCATACATTCATCCTCTATAATTTTTCCATTTTATAGCCCTGTCCCCATACTACTTTGAGATAGCGTGGTTCTTTAGGGTTGATTTCTATCTTTTCTCTGATATGTCTGATATGAACTGCAATGATATTATCGGAGCCAACTGCGTCTTCATCCCATACTGCCTCGTAGATCTGATTGGTATTAAATACTCGTCCCCTATTCTCAGTGAGATATTTAAGAATATTATATTCAATAGGAGTAAGCTTAACCTCATCTCCATCTACTGTTACAGACTTGGCACTATCATTTATTACAAGTCCACCATTAACAATGATTATATCATCATCACTCACCATCTCTGTAATAGACCCAAGCAGTGTATAGCGCCTGATCTGAGATTTAACTCTGGCAACCAGCTCAAGTGGGTTAAATGGCTTCGTTACATAATCATCTGCTCCAATATCAAGTCCCAAAATCTTATCAGCATCCTCAGATTTAGCAGAAAGAAATATAATCGGTACCTGACTTAGCTCTCTGATCTTGCGTGTAGCCATAATTCCGTCCATATTTGGCATCATAATATCTATGATTACCAGATGAACCTCCTCTGACTTTATCTTATCTAGCGCCTGAAATCCGTCATACGCTTTTAATACACCATAACCGGCAGTCTCTAGATAAATGCTTATTGCTTCCACAATATCCTTGTCATCGTCGCAAACAAGTACGTTGTACATTTCTTCCTCCACTCCGTTTTGCATAGAGCAAAACAATAAAACGTTTTATGAAATAGATTGTAATTCTAAGTTATTAATAAATAGTATTCTAATTATTAAGATTTTTTTAAGTTCCATTTATAAAAAAATATAGAGGGACTATGAAAACATAATCCCTCTCTGAAAACTAATATGAAATATGAATTGATTTAAGCCTCTGCAGGTGCTACATCATCTGTGAAGTCTGTATCATCATCGAAGAAATCATCATCGAAATCATCATCAAACTCATCAAAATCATCAAGATAATCTGG
The DNA here is from genome assembly GCA_946414825.1 of uncultured Lachnospiraceae bacterium. Taxonomy (GTDB): domain Bacteria; phylum Bacillota; class Clostridia; order Lachnospirales; family Lachnospiraceae; genus Eubacterium_Q. The sequence continues at coordinate 6,592 of CAMKQB010000064.1, read as the reverse complement.
AGTTAGATATTTATACACTGCTACTGCGATACCAACAATAAGTGTGATAACACCTATAATAATACATACTGCAACAATGGCATTCTTAGCTGTCTCCACTGCATCTTCTTTAACAACTACATCGTTTCTCATAATTAAGAAACCCCCTTTCAGTAAAATGTATACGTATACAACATACTCGGATTATACCATATATTAAATGTTATGAAAAGTTAAAATTATTCTGTAACTACATAGTTATAAAATTATTCTACAACTACTTCGCCATCGCCTATAGCATCGCTGAGAAGTCCTTCTACAAGGTCCTTAGCATGTTTATCAGCCTCTTCCTTAAGAGTATCTATACTAGCGTTCTCCTTTGCATCCGCCTCAGCATTAGATACAGCATCTACGCCATCTTCCTTGGACTCCCAATTAAATATAGCATAGCTCTCATCATAGAATTCGATTGAGTCCGGATCTACATAAACCCTCTGAACCTCAGACTTAGGAATCTTGACATAGACCTTATCATTCTTTTCAGTGACCTCAATCTCCGAAACATCTATTCCAGCCTCTATTTCAGCTGTATATGTCATTGAGTAGCTCTTTTTAGTAAGAAATGGTATATCCCCCTCTTCGTAGCGAATATACCCCTGATAGATAATCTTCTCAGTAGTCAACTCACTTACACTTTCAAGCCTCTCTGAAACCTCCGCAGAGGTTATTCTCTTCTCAGCCTCGAGCTTCTCCAGATATCTCTTATGAAGCACTATACCAAAAACAACTGATATGGCTATTATAATAATTAGAGCGACAATAGATATAAGCAGCTTGTAAATTGAAAAATTAAACGCCCCTCTTTCTCTAGTTTCCAGCCTTTCTTCTTCCATATTTTATCCTCTAAACCTTCTTAAGCTTTGCAAGTGTTGCAAAGAGTCTCTTCTCTCCAACTGTATCAAATGCAACTGTAACTTCGTAATCATCAGCTTCCTTAACCATGCTGATAACCTTACCCTTACCAAACTTTATATGTCTGACTGTATCTCCAACTCCATATTCGATGGAGCTGACATCCGTCATAGGAGACGTAGCCTTCCTGAATGTCCTTGGTAGCGGAGCTGTATACCTTGGAGTGGATACACTTGGAGTGGTTCCACCAAACGAAGCAGGACCGGCAAAAGGGTCCTTTTTGATTACATTTGCTTTGATTCCGGTTCTGGTCATATACTCCTTAGGAATCTCGCTTATAAACCTGGATTCCAAAGGATAATTTCTATTACCATGCATCATTCTGGTAGTTGCTGAACTAAGGTATAGTTCCTCCTTAGCTCTTGTAATACCAACATAACACAGTCTTCTTTCCTCTTCAACAGCATCCGGATCATCACTATCCATAGCCATGCCACTTGGGAAGAGTCTTTCCTCCATACCAGTGATAAATACAATCGGGAACTCTAGACCTTTTGCACTATGCAGAGTCATAAGAGTAACCTTATTATCTGTATCTTCAGCACTATCATCTGTATCAGCCACAAGAGAAATATCCTCCAGAAGTCCCATAAGTGTAGGTTCTTCCGCCTCTTCCATGTAGCTTACTATTTTATTCTTTAATTCTTCCAGGTTATCAAGTCTAGCCGCTGCCTCATCAGTTCTCTCTATCTGAAGCTCATTTCTATAGCCAGTCTTTTCCATGATATCTTCATAGAGCTGTTCCAGATCGCCACTCTCGGCTACAGGAACAAGAGATTTCATAAGCTCTATAAATCCACCTATCTTTTCAGCAGCTCTACCTAGAAGACCCCTATTTGCCTCGTCCTTGCAGAAATCGTACATAGAAACTCCTGCTTCTGTACTCAGCTCACGTATCTTGGCAATACTTGTCTGACCTATTCCTCGCTTAGGTACATTTATAATTCTTGAAAATGATACCTCATCGGAATTATTACTTAGGAGCTTCAGATATGCGACAATATCTCTAATTTCTTTTCTGTTGTAGAAGCCAGTACCTCCAACAAGCTTGTAAGGAATATTTGCATATACGAGCTTCTCTTCTATAGCTCTGGATTGAGCATTTGTACGATACAGAATAGCCATATCAGAATATGGTCTGCCCTCTATATTTTTTTCAAGGATTATATTAACTGCACCATGAGCCTCTTCGTACTCTGTCTCATAAACCGTATAATTAATTTTAGAGCCTTCACCATTTTCTGTCCAAAGTCTCTTATCCTTACGTCCTTCGTTATTAGCTATAACGGCATTAGCGGCATTTAGGATATTGGATGTAGATCTATAGTTCTGCTCCAGCTTAACAACCTTGGCATCAGAATACTCATCCTCAAAGTTAAGGATATTATAGATATTCGCGCCTCGGAACTTGTAGATAGACTGATCATCATCACCTACTACACATAGATTACGCCATTTTGCAGCGAGAAGTCTAACAAGCTCAAACTGAGAATTATTGGTATCCTGGTACTCGTCCACCATAATATATTTGAATCTTGTCTGATATAGTTCCAAAACCTCTTCATCCTTCTGAAAGAGCTCTAGAGTCTCAAATATCAGATCATCGAAATCAAGGGCATTATTCAGTTTCATACGCTTCTGATACTCGCGATACACACGAGCCATCTGAATAGCTCTATAATCAGAACCTGCTTCAAGATCCATATCCTCAGGAGTTTTATACCCCTCCTTTGCAGTAGAAATAAAGCTTATGCAAGCTCTCTCTGGATACATTTTAGGATCAATTCCCAAAGTTTTTAGAACTTCCTTAACTACAGCCTTCTGATCATCTGTATCATAAATTGTGAAATTGTTATTTCCACCTATTCTCGAATAGAAACGTCTAAGAATCTTCACGCACATCGAGTGAAATGTACTAACCCAGACCCCTTCTGCCTGAGCCCCTATCTCGCGTTCAACACGTTCCTTCATCTCATTTGCAGCCTTGTTTGTAAATGTGATAGCCAGTATGTTATATGGGTCAACTGACTTCTCATCAATGAGATATGCTATACGGTGAACCAGAACACGAGTCTTTCCACTTCCTGCGCCTGCAAGTATAAGAAGAGGCCCCTCGGTATACGAGCAGGCCTCCGATTGTCTATCATTTAAACCTAGCACTACTGTGTTGATCCCTGTCCTAATTTAGCTTTAAGGGCTGCAAGTTCATCTTGAACTGCTGCATCAGGAGCAGCATCATATTTTGATGACAGATTGTCTATCTCGCTAGAAGCTGTAGTTGCATTTAGCTCTGCCTCTGCAGTTGCAACATCAAGCATAGCGTCTGCCTTATCTTCAATTCTCTGGAATGCAGCAAAGCTTGAGGATGAATCAACCTTTGACTGAATCTTATTGATATCCTGCTGAGCCTTAGCAAGCTTAACCTTAGCCTTGATCATGTCGCGTCTTGACTCAAGCTCTGATATATCATTTACGAGCTTATCATGCATCTGACGCATCTTCATGGCATTTGCAGCTGCAATATCATAGGTCTGCTGAAGTGTAGCCTGACGAGCAACAAGCTTAGACTTCTCTGTAAGGAACTTAGTTGCATCTGCATCATTTCCAGCTACAACTGCCTTCTCAGCATAGTCCTGCATTCTGGCAATCTCAAGATTGATCTCATCAAGATCTCTCTTAGCCTTTGTCTCATTAGCCATAACCTCAGCTGTCTCATTCTTAACCTTAACGAGATCGTTATTCAAATTACGTAGTGTCTGGTCTACCATCTTCTCAGGATCTTCTGCTTTATCCAGAAGAGCATTGATATTAGATGACATTATGTCTTTAAATCTTGATAAAATACCCAATTTTGTATCCTCCCTTTTTTATTATAAATACACTTAAACATTATACTCTACCAAAAAGTATATTTCAATTTGATATTATATAAAATGTTATATCACACCCAGAATAATGCTTCTTGCTTCCTCAGCCACATTATCCTCTTCATTTCCATACTTTATAGCATCCTCCAGCAGCTCAGTAGCTTCCCTTATACTGTACTTGTCCTTGGAATATAAAGTCAGTACTACATCGTTTGGTTCAACAATATCTCCAACCACCTTATGAAGTACAACTCCTGCGTACGGATCTATATCGTCCTCTTTTTTTATCCTTCCAGCCCCCAGTTCAAGAGACACCTTACCAATAAGTTCCGCATCTATCTGAGTTATAACAGCGGGAGCATCTCCTGTATAAATAATCTTCTTCGAACCTTCGCCTGTAAACTCAGTAAAATCGTTAGCATCTAAGTCAATGTCTAATATTTTATCTATAAATGCTGCATCACCCCCCTGAGCAGCAATGAACTCTTTAAACTTCTCGTAAGGAGCATTTGTTTTAAGTATCTCATCTATCTTATCAGCAATCATATTATGAAGAATCTCAACATTCTGAGGATCATCCTTATCCAGTTCACTTTTATTCTCATAATAATCAAGACTCAGATTCATATATTCATCTGATAATATATATATATTCTTGCAAAGCTCTTTGATCAGCTCATAAAGTCTACGATTTCTAACCTTTCCAGCAAGGAACTGAACAGCCTCGATAACTTCAAGCAGATTTCCTACTGTATAACCGAGAGGCTGGTTCATATCCGATATAACAGCTGTGCAGTCTCTATCATCCAGTTCAGCTATCTTAATCATTGTATCAGCAAGCTCTTTAGCACTATCTACATCCTTCATGAAAGCACCTGTGCCGCACTTAACATCAAGAACAATAGCATCCGCACCAGACGCAAGCTTCTTGCTCATAATACTTGAGGCAATAAGCGGAATACTATCAACTGTTCCTGTAACATCGCGAAGCGCATACAGCTTCTTATCTGCAGGAGCAAGACTCTTTGTCTGTGCTATATCTGACAGACCAACTGTCTTAACCAGTTCAATAAACTTTTCATCAGAAACATCTGAACTGAAGCCTGGTATAGAATCAAGCTTATCAATCGTTCCACCTGTAATTCCAAGTCCTCTACCACTCATCTTGGCAATAGGCACATTTAAAGCCGCCATAATGGGACCAACTATTAGTGTAGTCTTATCACCGATACCACCTGTTGAATGCTTATCCACAACCGTCTTACCAATTTTAGAGAGACTTATAACATCTCCACTATATTTCATGGCGAGAGTAAGGTCTGTTGTCTCCTGGATGGTCATTCCCTTAAGGCAGATAGCCATCAGAAGCGCTGACATCTGATAATCAGCTATCCTTCCATTCAGAATACCCTCAATGGAAAAATATATCTCCTCCTTTGTAAGCTCCTCACCCTTTTTCTTTTTCTCGATAATATCAATAATATTCATAAAGCCACTATTACACCTCTAACTATTTTCTATCATAGCATTTAATTCTTCGGTACCCGGAAGAACAAAACGACCGCTTACTATTATATCAACTTCTGCCCCATCTTCATATACTGCAAATAGCCTTCCCAGCTCATTATATGGAATGGTTATATCAGTATGACAATTGAAGTATGCTTTCTCCGGCTCAGTTTCTCTAAGATCTGCAAATGTATTCGAACGGCTCACTATTTCCTTACCATCCGGATTAAATACTGGATGATCCTCAGCATGGCTGTAGCAGGTATCACCAAGTGCAAAATGCGGCCCGGTCTTCTCGACTATTAAAATTGGAAGCTTCTCGAGAATATCATACTTTCTAGCCACACTATAAGCATAGGTATTAGTGCCAATTGCAAACTCTCCAATAGGAAGAAATTCATGATTAAAAAGAATATTCTCCTTGATATACTGTTTACCCTTCTCAACCCCTTCATCACCCTGGGTTTTATAATTGTCACAGCTATAATCAGTTACTACACCATCTTCGAACATAAATTCTATGTTGTCAAACTTATATCCATTTAGATAAGAGCTGCTGACATTCAGAGTTCCATGAGTTCCCTCTAGCACCGGTGAAGTAAAGACCTCCCCCAGCGGGATATTCACATCAGCTGTACAGTTTTCAAACTGAGTCTCCTTATCAGGTTCCGCAAGCTTTCTCATCTTGACTGTCATATCAGTACGGTTTCCATTCATACCAACTACTCTGACAACATCCGCCTTATCAAGAGCATCTATTATACTCTGTTGAATTTTAATATATTTATCATTATCAAGTGTATTGATACTGATAGTCTCATCAAAGATTTCCTCAAAATCATCTCCGATATCAGGAAGCGGAAATGCTATAATAGTAAAGCTGTAGGAATCGCCCGGAAGAAATCTATTAGATATCTCCCCCATCTCACCATACATCTTACGGCTAATTTCCTGCTGAGCCTCCTCCAGAGGAGCCACACTATCCTTGGGAACAGGTGAAAACCTCTTCTCCCCAAAGGTTTCTATAACCGCAGGACCGGCAAAACCCTTAATCTCGTCACCAAGCTTTTTATAACCCTCTTCAGCCGCCTCAACTCTCTTCTTTGCAAAGGCTTTGTCGAGATAGAATCTGTCATCATTTCTATGGTCATATTCAAATTGCATATTTGGAGAAGTTGATTCGTATCCCTGCTTAATAACCTGTCTACGAACCGCTCTATTAACAGCGCATCTGGAAATGATAGTCTCAAGGCCCGTTTCCTTAA
>CAMKQB010000063.1 GCA_946414825.1 uncultured Lachnospiraceae bacterium | reverse complement strand
ACCTCTAAAATAAAGGATTTATAAACAAAAAAGGGGTGTCTATTTGACACTACCTTAACTATTCAGGAGGGGGTTATATGGCACTTTCATTACTTACACCGTTAGATTTAGATAAGTTTTCTCATCTATTTCCTGATTCAATCTTGCAGGATCTGCCAGCAGATGAAATTCTATTAGGATATATTGAAGAAAATCCTATAGTGGCTACTGGTATTCTTATGGCACATGTTGAAGAAAATGATATGATGATTGACTGGCTCTATGTAGATGAGGATTACCGCCGAAAAGGTGCCGCCAGGGAAATGATAGAGTTTCTTATAGAAAACTCTGAAAAGGCTGAAGGCGTTTATGGAGTTTCGGCTGTATTTACACAGGAACATGAAAATATGCATAAAATGTTCGAAGATATGCATTTCTTTGTATCATTTAGAGAAGGTACAGTGGGATTTGAAACCACTGTTGAAGACTTTCCTATGTTCCCGGTAATCGGTGAGAAGAGCGGGGAGATAATGTCAGTAAAGGATGTTCCATCTGAAGAACTTGACAGATTTTCCAAGATTGTTAATGATGTTGTATTTCCAGGGATTGCAATACCATTTCCATTTGCATTTTCCTCGTATATCCCAGAGAGTTCTGTTATTTTAGAGAATGGAAGAATTAAAGGAGTGTGCCTTATGAAAGAAAGTGGCGATGGTCTCATACTTTCATGGGCTTATAATATTAGTAAAGAGGCAGCGAATTTTCCTGCATTACTTAATTATTGCACCAAACTTATAAAGGATAAATATCCTGCTGATACATCTATAGGTATAGCCAGTCTGGGTATTAAGGTTGATGAAATAATTGAAACTTATATTCCTGTAAAAAACAGAGTGGAAATTTATTTTGCTACTTATCCATTTAGAATAGATTAAAAATTATATCCTAATATAATGTAAAGGAGGAATATGATATGCCTAAGTCACTTGATGAAGTAATGGGCTACATAAAAGAGATGCAGAAATCATCTGGAAATAATGATCAGATTTCTGATGATGATATACGTAATTACATTTATGCAGATATGCATAATGATGCTCAAACTGATAGTAAGGTATCCAAATATGTAGTAGAGCTTATGTCGAAGAATCCTAAAATCAGGAAGGAACTCAAAGATACACTACCAGAGACAAACAAGAAAATAAAAACTAAAATGTCTAATTTGCGTAATATTGCTGGTCGCTCTGGTATGGAAAAACTTAAGAATGATTTCTGGGGAACTAAAAAGAGAGCTGCAAAGAGAGAGCTGGAAGAAATAGCCCAGGCTAAGAGAGCTTCACTAAATAAAACATCTTTAAAACAAGATGCTAAAAAAAGTATTAGTTCCGGAAGAGGCAGACATCATTTTACATTTATTACTAACTATGTAGGGCTTGGTGGTCATGACGATAGACACGATGGAAAGAAATTTAATACGGATAATCTTAAAAACAATATAGAGTGTAAAACCCCTGATGGAGTTCTTAGAGGAGCATATTATGAACCTAAAGTAAAGAATCCATCTGGTAAAGTGGTTATATTCTTCTCGGGCTCTCACGGCTCGGCGGCTACCTATAGCGAAGATGTGGTTAAATCATATATGAAACAGGGTATTCCTGTAGTAACCATGGATTATAGAGGATTCGGAAATAGTGATACTTTGGACAAAAAGGGCAAAAAAAAGGGTACACCACTTTCAGAAAAATCCATTTATAAAGATGGTAAGGAAATGTTGAAGTACGTAATGCAAACCATGAAAGTGAAACCTGAAAATATCATTTTACATGGTTATTCACTTGGCGGAGCAGTGGCTTCTAAAGTAGCTGCGGATTTTGCTCAGACTCAACAAAAGAAGGCTATTGAGGAAGGACGTAATGTTAAGAAGCTTGGTGGAGTAGTGCTTCATAGTCCTATTGTTACAATGGTTGATGCGGCTCATGATGAAATCTATGATACCTTCAAGGGGGTTCCGGTTGTAGGAGGTGTTCTGGCTGCAACACTTGGTCATATGTTTGGATATTTTGCAGGTAGTGAAGCTAAGATGCATAGTGGTTCGTATAATACAAAAGAACATATGCGAAGACTTCATAAGTTTGACCCTGATATTCCTGTACATTATTGTAGTGGTTTGGAGGATAGCGGAGATCAGTTATCTATCCAAAGAACTAATATTCATAATGATCCTAAAGCGAGATTTGAGAATAACTCTTCTCATGTAGGATTAGAAGGTCATGATGGTAATAACTTCAATGCTAATAAGGTTCAGACTATGCTTAATACCAGCAGAAAAGATCTTGCCGGTCCACAAAGGGGAGTAGCTCCTAACGTTCCGGGTAGGTAAAATAGTCATAAACCTCGAATAGGATTTATAATATAATTAGTTAACTTAGTATAGTATTTATAAAAAAATCAACTTCCTCAAGTGGTTAAATTAACTGCCTGAGAGGTTGGTTTTTTTGGCTTTGTTATGATATAATTGTCATTCTGAGGGGGAATCCCGAAGAATCATTTTATCTATAAAAAAGATTCTTTGAATCGAAGGCTAATTCACATCGTTCAGAATGACATATGGGAAAGGAAACAAAGTATGTTAAAGGATGATATCATTAAGCTTCTAATTAGAGAAGCCATTTCTGCGCGTAAGAACGCCTATGCACCATACTCGAAATATCTGGTTGGTGCGGCTCTTATAGTTCCATCCGGCAGAATTTATACTGGATGTAATATTGAGAATTCTTCATATGGACTAACTAACTGTGCAGAACGAACTGCTATCTTTAAAGCAGTTAGCGAAGGGCTGAGACATGTGGATGCTATAGCTATAGTAGGTGCACCACTTGACGTGGGCCTTGAGTCTGAGGATCTGGAGGCGTCTCAGGAGGACTTCGACTATGCCTATCCTTGTGGGGCTTGCAGACAGGTAATGGCAGAATTTCTGCCTGACTCTAAGGATATTGATATCATTGTTGCGAAGTCAGAATCTGACTATAGGGTTTTAAAACTAGAAGATATGCTACCTTATACATTTGAATTAGTATAGTGTTAATTATTAATCTCTATACTAGGATCAGAGTGAGTGATACTTTGACTATATACACGGAGGAAAATTAATTGGAAAACTTTAAGGATAGATTTAGAAGAACTGTAGAAGAAATATCTAAAAAAATAGAGGAGCTCGGAACCTACGACCTGGTACGTATAAATGACCTTCCAGAACTGAATGGTATAGGTCTTGTGCTTAGTCATAAGAAGAATAAGGCGAGAGTTTCTGTGATTCTTAATGATGACGATAATAAGGTATTTGCCATTGGTTTTAGAACCCCACCAACTAATTCCAAGGGTATTCAGCATATTGTTGAGCATACTGTGCTTTGTGGTTCTAAGAAGTATCCGGTAAAGGATCCTTTTGTAGAGCTGGCGAAGGGCTCGCTTAATACATTTCTTAATGCCATGACCTATGGCGACAAGACGGTATATCCTATAGCCAGCTGTAACGATAAGGATTTCCGTAACTTGATGGATGTTTATCTGGATGCGGTTTTCAGTCCTAATATCTACGATAAGGAAGAGATTTTCAAGCAGGAGGGCTGGCACTACGAGCTGGACAGCCTGGAGGGAGATATTACAATAAATGGTGTTGTATATAATGAAATGAGAGGTGTTTATTCTTCTCCTGACAATGTTCTTGCAAATGCCATTAATGAGCTTGTATATCCTGATACTGCCTATGGAGTAGATTCCGGCGGTAATCCTGATGTAATACCTGGGCTTACCAGAGAGGAATATCTGGATTATCACAGGAATTATTATCATCCATCTAACAGCTACATATATCTATATGGAGATCTGGATGTGGTAGACCAGCTGGAATATATAGATAAGGAATATCTTCACGAATATGATTACCTGTATGTGCCTTCTGAGATTAAGATGCAGGCACCTCCTGAGAAGCCTATTAAGGCTACTACGAAGTATTCAATAACTCAGGATGAGGCAGAGGACAGCAAGTCCATCATTAGCTACAATGTTGTAACTGGTCTGTGTACCGATAAGTATCTAACTATGGAGCTGAGTATACTTCAGCGTATACTGATAGACTCTCCGGGAGCACCACTTAAGAAGGCTATTATTGATTCCGGACTCTGCTCAGATGTTGAATCTCAGTATGATAATTCTATGCTTCAGCCACTTTTTAGCATTATTGTAAGAGATGCGGATGCTAAGGATGCTGATAAGATAGTAGACATTATCGAGTCTAATATCCGTAAATATATAGAAGAGGGCCTGGATAAGGAGGCTATTGAATCAGCTATAAATATCTCAGAATTCAAATACAAGGAAGGGGATTTTGCTAGATATCCAAAGGGACTCAGCGTTGGCCTAACCGACTTTACCGGCTGGTTATATGATGATGATCTGGTTCAGGATACATGCAGCTTGCAGGAAGTATTTGATAAGATGAGAACCGATGTTAATTTCGAAGAAATACTGAAGAAATGGGTACTTGATAATAACTTTAAGGCTATAGTCGTTGCTGAACCTGAGGTTGGAATCAACTCTAAGAAGGATGCAGAGCTGGCAGAGAAGTTACGCAAGCTAAAGGCTTCACTCTCTAAAGAAGAGCTGGAGGCAATGATAGCTGATACTAAGCACTTAAAGCAGTATCAGGATGAGCCATCCTCTCAGGAGGAGCTTTCAACTATACCGCTTCTTGAAATCAGTGACATTAATCCTGAGCCTAGAACTTTATATAATAGAGAGACTGAGGTTGCAGGTGCCAAGGTAATAGCTCATGATATCTTTACAAATGGTATAACCTATCTTGATCTATACTTTGATATTAGCGACCTGGACTTTAAAGATATTTGCAAGATGGAACTCATAGTCGAGCTTCTGAAATATGTCGATACAGATAATTATGCTTATAATGATCTGACTAAAAAGATTGACCTTAAAACTGGTGGAATGGCATTTAATATGGGCTGTTTCCATCGTCACGATATGGATCCTTTTGTTTATGTTCAGTGCAAGATGAAAGCACTGGATGAACGCATACCAGAGGGCCTCGCTCTGATGGAGGAAATTATCACAAGGTCTCATATCTTCGATAAGAAGAGGATAAGAGAAACCATAAATGAGATTAAGGCTGCCAGCAAGATTGCCCTTACAGAGGGTGGACATATAACCTCTAAGAATAGAGCTCTTTCATATATAGATCCATCGGCTAAAATAATGGACTCAATGGACGGTATAGATTACCACAGATATATAGACTATCTGGATAAGAATTTTGATAAGGAAATCGATGGTCTTATTGAAGAAATGAAGAGCCTTTATAAGAGGATGTTTAGAAGAAAGAGTGTTATTATTTCTTATACATCCGATAAGGACGAGCATCAGATAGAGGAGCCTCTGAATCACCTGCTTGAGAGTATAAGTGAGGAAGAGCCTGGCAATTCCAAGATGCAGGTTCCGCTTGATGTGAAGAATGAAGGCTTTAAGACCTCTTCCAAGGTACAGTATGCATCTATTGTTTCTGATTATAAGAGTGCCGGCCTTAAGTATGACGGTGCATTAAACGTACTGAGAACAATAATGTCATATGATTATTTATGGATAAATGTCCGCGTTAAGGGCGGTGCATATGGAAGTATGTGCGACTTTAATCAATACGGATACTGTACATTCTCCTCATATAGAGACCCTAACCTTAGAGAAACCTATGATATCTATAGGGCTGCGGCTGACTATGTGGAGAACTTTGAATGCTCTGATAGAGATATGACCAAGTATATCATCGGAACTATGTCAAATGTTGATATGCCTGTCTCTCCAAATGGACTTGGAGCATTATCATTTGCAAAGTATATCAGTAATACACCTGATGAATTAAGAGTAAAGACCAGAAGAGATATACTGACTACGGACCAGGCAAGGATCAGGTTGTTGGCGCCTTTTGTAAGAACACTTTCTGATAGTCAGGTGCTATGTACAGTAGGCGGCGAGGATAAGCTGAATGCCGATGCGGATCTCTTTAAAACAGTAGAGAAGTTAATATAGGATATGGATAATTTAGAAGAACTTTTACAAGAACTTAAGAATGGTGAACCGGCCAGGAAGGATCTTAAGTCCGGCTTTGTGGCTATTTTAGGACGCCCTAATGTGGGAAAGTCCACCATTATGAATCATCTGATAGGTATGAAGATAGCTGCTGTAAGTAGCAGAGCCCAGACTACAAGGAAGAAGATTCAGACTGTTTATACAGATGACAGAGGACAGATAGTCTTCCTGGATACTCCGGGTATCAATAAAGCGGAAACCAAGCTTGGCGAATATATGATGGATGCTGCAACTGATACTCTCAAGACGGCAGACCTTATCATCTGGATAGTGGAGCCTTCTACATTTATCGGTACCGGTGAGAAGGTTATAGCTGAGCTTATCGGTAAGTCAAAGATACCGGCTATGCTTGTGGTTAATAAGTACGATACGATAAATTCTGATGATAAGGATGCTTATCTGGAAAATGTTTTTTCAAAGTACTCTGAATATATGAAGGATACTTTGAATACAGAGTTTATAAAATGTTTGGCGGTATCAGCTACAGACGGAACTAACCAGGATGAGCTGCTTAGTGCGATATTTGAAGAGCTTCCGGTAGGACCGATGTATTATGATGCTGAGACCATTACAGAAGAAACTGAGCGAGAGATAGCCGCTGAATTTATTCGTGAGAAATGTCTCAGGAATCTGGATAAGGAAATACCTCACGGAATAGCTGTGGTTATCGATAAGATGAAGACCAGACCTGATAACAGTATGGTGGATATTGAGGCCACCATCATATGCGAAAGAGAGAGCCATAAGGGAATCATTATAGGTAAGGGTGGCTCTATGCTCAAGAAGATAGGTATACAATCCCGCCGCAGCATAGAGGATATGCTGGAAATGAAGGTTAACCTAAAGCTATGGGTTAAGGTTCGCCCGGGCTGGAGAGATAAGACACTGTATATGCAGGAGTACGGTTATAAGTAATATATAAAAAGATTATCTGAGGTTGTATATGTACGATAATATAACTGTCCAGGGTATAGTCCTGGACACTTCTCTTGTAAAAGAATATGACAAAAGAATAGTCTTGCTAACAGTTGAACTTGGTAGAATAACAGTTTTTGCTAATGGGGCAAGGAGAAAGAATTCTCCCTTTACGGCTGTATGCCAGAAGTTTGTTATGGGGGAATTTGTTCTTAGACCTGGGAGCCAAAATACATATTCTCTTGTGAGCAGTTCAATTTCAAATAATTTTATGGATCTTTCTCGGGATTTAGAAAAGCTTGCCTATGCTTCTTATGCTTGTGAGCTAGTTGGGTACTTTACTCAGGAGGGAGTTAAGGCAACAGATGAATTAAATCTTTTATATGTTACATTTAAGGCCATATTAAATGAGAAGCCTTCGCTTACAATGATTAAATCTGTTCTTGAGTGCAAGTTGATGCATATTGAGGGTATATTATCTATTGAAGCGCTTCGTGATACATATAAACCGAATAAAATAAGTGAGGAAACTGAATATATAGTTAACTATATACTTAGTAGAAAAATAAGCGAATTATATAGCTTTGATGTTTCGGAGAAGATAGTCGAGGAATTAGAAAAGATTGTATCTAAGTATTTAAAAAAAGAATGTGATAGACATTTCAAATCGCTTGATATATTGAAGCCGCTGTTGTAAAATACAGTCTTGTGTATGAAAAAATGAACAAATTCTTAAAAGTAAAAGGATTCTGAAATGATTAATAGTATAAAAACAAAAAGCTATACCAAGTATATATGCTTAGTTCTAATTATGACATTAATAATGGGACTTACAGCTTGTGGAAAGAAAAAGGATGATGGACCAGTAGAAAAGATATCTGTTATAGGTGATGTTAATGAGACAACACTTAAACTAAATGCTAATGGTTCTGTTATAGAAATAGCTTGCGAGGATTTTGCACATACTGAGGCAGCTATTGATACATCGACCCTTGAAGAATTTATCAAGTCAGAGATTGATAAGTATAATGCTGAAGCTGGCGGAAACAAAATAACATTTCTTGAATATCAGAATGATGATAATTTTGTTAGAACAGCTATTCAGTATATTGATATAGATACTTATAATTCCTTTAATCTTATGGAGCTTGCTATGTCTGAGTTTAACAAGGAAGCTGCTGACAAGATAGTTGAGGATGAACAGGCTAGCTTAACAGATGCTGCCAAGAGCATTGATATGGAAGAAATGTCCGAAGAAGAAAAAGCTGAGCTAGAAGAAGAACTTGCTGGTGCAGGCTATAATTTGGAAGATATTGAGAGTGGACTTCTTGATGAGACTGCTTCCGAAGGAGATGCTGATGAGCTAGTTGCTACATTTACAGATGCATCTACAGGTAGTGTTGTTAAATCTGATGAGATAACAGACAGTTCATATATGATGATCATTACAGATGAGCCAATGAACTACTATATTAATGGTGGTAAGATCGTTTATTATAATAAGAACTGTGAGCTTGTAAATGAAACTACAGTTAAGGTTTCCGGTGAAGGAAAGGCTGTAATTGTATATACATTTAATTTCTAAATAAAGACTTAGGAGAATCAAGATGGAAAAGACTGAAAAATCAATGGATAAAATCATATCTCTTGCAAAAACTAGAGGTTTTGTATATCCAGGTTCTGAGATCTATGGTGGTCTCGCTAATACATGGGATTACGGAAATTTAGGTGTTGAGCTTAAGAACAATGTCAAGAAGGCATGGTGGAAGAAGTTCATTCAGGAGAATCCTTATAATGTTGGTGTTGATTGTGCGATTCTTATGAATCCTCAGACCTGGATTGCTTCAGGACATCTTGGCAGTTTCTCTGATCCACTTATGGAGTGCAAGGAATGTCATACAAGACATAGAGCTGATCAGGTTATAGAGGCTTTTGCTGCTGAAAAAGGTATAGAGCTTACATCATCAGTTGATGGCTGGTCAGATGAAGAGATGGAGAAGTTCATCGAAGAAAATAATGTTCCATGTCCTTCATGTGGAAAGCATAATTTTACAGAGATAAGACATTTCAATCTTATGTTCAAGACCTTCCAGGGTGTAACTGAAGACGCTAAGAATACAGTATATCTTAGACCTGAAACAGCACAGGGTATCTTCGTTAACTTCAAGAATGTACAGAGAACATCTCGTAAGAAGGTACCATTTGGTATAGGTCAGATCGGTAAATCCTTTAGAAATGAGATAACACCTGGTAACTTCACCTTTAGAACTCGTGAGTTTGAGCAGATGGAGTTAGAGTTCTTCTGTAAGCCAGGAACTCAGACAGAGTGGTTCGAATATTGGAGAAGCTTCTGCTATAACTGGTTACTTGACCTTGGTATAGCTAAGGAGAACTTAAGACTTCGTGATCATGATCCTGAAGAGCTTTCCTTCTACTCGGATCATACAACTGATATTGAGTATGCATTCCCATTCACAGATTGGGGCGAGCTTTGGGGTATCGCATCACGTACAGATTATGACTTAACACAGCATCAGAATACATCGGGCGAGCCTATGGATTACTTTGATGATGAGATAAATGAGAAGTATATACCATATGTTGTTGAACCATCACTTGGTGCTGACCGTGTTACACTTGCTTTCCTTTGTGAAGCATATGACGAGGAAGTTCTTGATGCAGAGAAGAACGACGTTCGTACTGTTCTTCATTTCCATCCAGCTATTGCTCCTGTAAAGATAGGTGTATTCCCACTTTCCAAGAAGCTTTCTGAAGGTGCCGAGAAGGTATATGCAGATCTTAGCAAATACTGGAACTGTGAATATGATGACAGAGGAGCTATCGGTAAGAGATATCGTCGTCAGGACGAGATTGGAACTCCATTCTGTATAACATATGACTTTGATTCTGAAGAGGATGGCGCAGTTACAGTACGTGACCGTGACACAATGGAGCAGGAGAGAGTTAAGATAGAAGATCTAAAGGCATATTTCGAAGCTAAGCTTGAATTTTAGAGACTTAAGCCGCAGTTATTAATAATTATAATAACTGCGGCTGTTTTTTAGTAAAAATTATTTCAAAAAAGATGAAATTCTGTATTCATTTATTTATATTCTTGTGTTATAATCTTTGTCAGTTACGGACTCTAGGCAAATCCTATTACATTCAGTAGTGATTTTCTTATAGCCGAAATAAAAATAATTAGTATCTAGGAGGTATTAAACACATGGCTAACAAATGGGTATACATGTTTAGCGAAGGCGACATGTCCATGCGTAACACACTTGGTGGTAAGGGTGCTAACCTTGCCGAGATGACAAGTATCGGTCTTCCTGTACCACAGGGATTCACAATTACTACAGATGCTTGTACACAGTATTACGAGGATGGTCGTAAGATCAATGACGAAATAATGGCTCAGGTTATGGACGGCGTAGCTAAGATGGAGGAGATCAATGGTAAGAAGTTCGGTGATCTCACTAATCCACTTCTTGTATCAGTTCGTTCAGGAGCTAGAGCATCTATGCCAGGTATGATGGATACAATCCTTAACCTTGGTCTTAATGATGAAGTTGTTGCTGCTATGATTAAGGGTAATCCTGATCCAGCATTTGAGAGATTTGTTTATGACTCATATAGAAGATTTATTCAGATGTTCTCAGACGTAGTTATGGAAGTTGGTAAGAAGTATTTCGAGCAGC
>CAMKQB010000062.1 GCA_946414825.1 uncultured Lachnospiraceae bacterium | reverse complement strand
ACACCAGAAAACGAAAACACGACATAAAGGTAAATCACAACAAGATAGACTATATACTGTATGTACGTGTAAATGAGTAAATGCCATTTGTTAATCTTCTCCGATATTTGTGTCTATTATTTCTGTCTTAAGTATTTGTCTATCTTGTTGTGATTTACCTTTATGTCGTGTTTTCGTTTTCTAGTATATTTCCTGTCGATTGCACTACTTAATCGATCGGAATATTTTTTCTCAAGCTTCTTCTCGAGTTTCTTCTTATACTTTTTTCTTCTTAGATATCTCTTGTAGCCTTCCATATATCTCTTTGCGTATGCAAAGGTCTCCTCCTCGCCCTTTTCAGCGAGCATGTTGAGGAGCATTTCCAGCCTCTTCCTGGTATATGGATGAAGTATATTCTTGCTCTTGCCATTCATGTAATAGTTAAGAGCCGAGCTATCTGTATAGTCATCCTTATGGTATATCTTGCTGGCAGCAACTCTGTCGCAAAACATTTCCACGATGTAGTTGTCCGGCATCTTCATACCTATTACGCTTCCATCTCTTTTCTCCAGATTGTAATCCAGCCAGTACTCGAGATGATGCTTATTGCGACCCTTGTGATGTAGCCAGGAGGAGGTATAGCCTATATCCTCTCTCTCAGCTTCGTTAGGACTTCTGTTTCCCTGATAATACTTGGCTCCAACAGAGAACTCTGTCCAGGAATACTTGGACAGGTCATGCAGGATGCCCTGCTTATAAAGTCCGCATCTGAAGCAGTTTTTGCCTACCTCGAGCTTATGCTCATTTATGGTGCAGAGATGCTTATACCATTTTTCCTGTTTTATTTTCTCTATCAATTCTTTAATGATTTCTATATTCATTATATTAATCCTTAGCTTACACAAATTAAAAAGAACATACAAAGTCATTATAGCACTTTAGAGTAATTCTTTCATTCTATATTTAGTTCTTTTCTTATAATAAAAAAACAGATGCGCAAAAGGGTGCATTTTCCATGCATCTTTCTACGCATCTGATTATTATACTTTTCCTGACTTCTAAGGTTTATGCTTCAGTGTCTCAGCCTTTAAACCTCTGCCTTCCAAAGTCCGTGAAGGTTGCAATACTCATAAGCTGCTGTAACCTTGTCGCCATCAACTATTGCAAACTTAGCCATCGGCTCATCTCCAGGAGAGAGAATCTTGCGCTGTCTTCCCTGCTCTGTTTCAAGAGTGATCCACTGGATGTAATGAGCGTCGAGCATTGGATGTTCAACAGAACCAACCTTAACTGTAACTATATTTCCATCTATCTCAATTACCGGAACATGCTTCTCGCCTGCTGCGTCAGTTGTATTTGGAACTATCTCAACCATAGTCTCACCACAACATTTCACATCACATGCATCCTTGTTGAGATATGTGATCATATTGCCACATTTTGTGCACTTAAATACCTTCATTTGTAATCCTCCTTTGTTTTGTAAAAGATTATTATATGCTTTATTATTTCTTTGCTACAAATAACATTTTAACATAAGTGCATGACATAGTGAAACAAAAAATCCTCATAACTCCGACTTCCTGAAACGGAAAATAGTCGCAAAAACAATTGAGAAAAGCGTCCCTTTATGGTATAGTAACGCTTGTATGCCTAAGTGGCGCAGTTGGTAGCGCAACTGATTCGTAATCAGTAGGTCGTCGGTTCGAGTCCGATCTTAGGCTTTTTCAGGAGATTCATTATGGAATATAACTTTTTTGCAACTATTTCGAGAATGAAATATATAGACAGATGGGCGCTGATGCGTAACTCTCGTAACGAGAATCTGAGCGAGCATAGCCTGGAAGTAGCTATGATTGCTCATGCACTATGTGTAATAGGAAATGCTCGTTATGAACGTAATCTAAACGCCGATAGAGCAGCTCTTATCGGACTCTATCATGATTCATCCGAAATCATAACCGGCGATATGCCAACACCTGTTAAGTACTACAATCCTGAGATAAAGGATGCATATAAGCAGGTTGAAAAAATCGCTGAATATAAGCTGCTTGAGAAGCTTCCATCAGATCTGAGACCTGCCTTTGAGGAGATTTACAAGTCAAATAATTCTGCGGAAGACAAGTATATGCGTAGACTTGTCAAAGCAGCTGACAAGCTCTCCGCCTATATCAAATGCATCGAAGAAGAAAAGGCCGGTAACACAGAATTTTCAACAGCCAAGGAATCCGTTGGCAAAGCAATCGAGAAGCTCAGAACCGAACTGCCTGAGGTGGACGACGTCGTAAAAGAATTCCTCCCACCATACGGCAAGACCCTCGACGAACTCTCATAATGAGTATGTTGGGTCGGATGAGTAAATGAGAACCGTCCCTATATACTCATCTATCATCATAAATAAAAAGTGAGTAAATAAGAACCGTCCCTATTTACTCACTTATTTTATTCCCAAGGCATTTTCTGTTTTGGTTCGCCGTCCTGACTACTATCATTTTCTTCGGTAGCATCTGCTACTGTCTCGGCAGTGACATTTTCCTCCGACTCTTCAACCTTTTCCTCAGTCCTGGTCTCTTCAGCTTCGACCACTTCCTTCTCTACAGTTGTTTCACTTTCAAAAGTTGTCACAGGAACCGTCCCCACTGGCTCTATTTCGTCGTCGTTCAGGAGTGCATCTCTACGCTTCTCGAACTCTTCGCTGGCAAATACTTTGAATTTGTCCTTGTCTTTTTCTTTTTTCTTCTTAGCCTTCTTGACCTTAGCCTTTACCTTTTCCTTGGTTTTTTCAGCAAGAGACTTAACCTTCATTGTCTTGGTGATATCTCCTGATGTAAGGGATTCCCCCTTATCAACCTTTGGCATCACTCCGCCTGTTACCTGGTTGAAGATATCCATAAACTCCTTACCGGTTATAGACTCGTGATCTATCAGATATGTAGCTATAGCATCAAGTATAGCAATATTCTCAGAAAGCAGCTTGTACGCCTTAGCATAACCATTGTTGATGATCATACGAACTTCTTCGTCTATCATAGTAGCTGTCTCATCTGAACATTCAAGCACTCTTCTACGGTCCAGATACTCTCCGGTTATGCCCTCCAGCTGAACCATTCCGAATCTATCGGACATACCATACATTGTAACCATTGCTCTGGCTGTCTTAGTTGCCTGTTCTATATCATTAGAAGCACCATTTGTAACTGACGGGAACTTCAATGCCTCTGCGGCACGTCCACCCATTGTTATAACAATATCCGCTTCCATCTCTGCCTTTGTTTGCAGATTCTTCTCTTCTTCCGGAGCCTGCCATACATATCCAAGAGAACCCTTGGTTCTTGGAACAATGGTAATCTTCTGAACCGGCATTGTATTCTTCTGAAGCATTGTCAGAAGTGCGTGTCCTGCCTCGTGATAAGCTACAACACTCTTTTCATCTGCAGATAGAATATTGTTCTTCTTCTCTTTACCAGCAAATACAACCTCAATAGATTCGAGTATGTCTGTCTGTGAAACATATCTTCTGCCTTTTCTTACAGCGGTAAGCGCAGCCTCATTTATAATGTTCTCCAGATCAGCACCAACTGAACCGCTGGTTACATTTGCTATCTCCTTCAGATCAACCGTCTCATCAAGCTTAACATCCTTAGTATGTACCTTCAGAATATCTTCTCTACCCTTGAGGTCAGGTCTCTCAACTATTACTCTTCTATCGAAACGACCAGGTCTCAGAAGCGCCTTATCCAGCACTTCAGGTCTGTTGGTTGCCGCCAGAATAATTATACCCTTGGAGGAATCAAAACCATCCATTTCAGATAGCAGCTGATTCAGTGTCTGCTCACGTTCAGAATCACCGCCCATATGACGGGTATCTCTGCTTCGACCTATAGCATCTATCTCATCTATGAAAATGATACATGGTGCCTTTGCATTTGCCTGCTTGAAAAGGTCTCTAACACGGGAAGCACCTACACCAACGTACATCTCAACGAACTCTGAACCGGACATTGAGAAGAATGGAACTCCGGCTTCTCCGGCAACTGCCTTTGCAAGCAGAGTCTTACCTGTTCCAGGAGGTCCAACAAGAAGTGCCCCCTTAGGAAGTCTGGCACCAATTTCCAAATATTTATTTGGTTCCTTCAGGAAGTCAACCATCTCAGTAAGAGATTCCTTCGCCTCTTCCTCGCCGGCAACATCCCCAAATGTAACACCAGTATTCTTGGTCATGTCATATAACTTAGCATTGGACTTTCCAACATTCATGATTCCGCCCGAACCACCAGCTATACGTCTCATGATAAGCATCGTAATGAAGTACATTACTGCTATCAGAATAATGTAATACAGAACCTGACTAAGAATTGCATTTCCGCCCTCATCCACAGCCGTGAACTCAACGTCAGCCTTCTCCAGTCTGTCTACCAGACGGTAGTCATCTGTTCTTATACAATAATAAGTTACATTCTCAACATTCTTATCTTCATATATAGGTGTGAACTTAATCTTCTTCTCATATATCTTCACATCCTTGACATTTCCATCTTCCAGCATCTGAATGAATTCATTGTAATTAACCTTTTCTTCACCAGAGCTTTTATAGGTATTAAATGCCATAAGGAAAATAATCGAAAGAATAACGGCTATAACCACTCCACCTATAATGCTATTGAAACCACCAGGTTGTTTCTTGTTGTTATTGTTCTCGTTATTATTATTTTGATTGTTGTTATTTTCTTCCATGTCTTACTTTCTGTTTAAATAAATTACTTATAAAGTGGATACTTATCTGTAATACTCTTTACAAGTGCCTCTGCCGCTGCACTATCCTTATCAAGAATAGCAGCCTTAAATGCATCTGCAATTGTAAACATATCTTCCTTAACTGCTCCACGAGTTGTAACTGCTGGAGTACCAACTCTGATACCACTTGTTACGAATGGTGACTGTGGATCATTTGGAACTGTGTTCTTGTTAACGGTTATACGAACCTCATCAAGGGCCTTCTCAACTTCTTTACCTGTAAGTCCAAGCTTCTTGAGATCAACCAGCATCAGATGGTTATCTGTACCACCAGAAACGATATCAAATCCTCTATCCTGTAGAGCTGCTGCAAGTGTAGCTGCATTTTCAACTACTCTACCCATGTAATCCTTGTAATCCTGTGAAAGAGCTTCCTTGAAGCATACAGCCTTACCAGCTATTACATGCATAAGAGGACCACCCTGTATTCCAGGGAATATAGCCTTGTTAAAGTTATACTTGGCATTAACCTCTTCGCTGCAGAGAATCATACCACCTCTTGGTCCGCGAAGTGTCTTGTGAGTTGTTGTTGTTGTGATATCAGCATATGGAATAGGGCTCATATGATATCCTGCTGCAACAAGACCAGCGATGTGCGCCATATCTACCATAAGAACAGCTCCAACCTCGTCAGCTATCTCACGCATCTTCTTGAAGTCTATCTCTCTTGCATAAGCTGAAGCACCGGCTACGATAAGCTTTGGACGAGCTTCCTTAGCTATAGCAAGTACATTATCATAATCAATACGTCCCTCATCATTTACTCCGTAAGGAACACAGTTGAAATATTTACCGGACATATTTACTGGTGAACCATGGGTCAGGTGTCCGCCGTGATCAAGGTTCATTCCCATAAATGTATCACCAGGGTTCAGTACTGCAAAGAATACAGCCATATTTGCCTGTGCGCCGGAGTGAGGCTGAACGTTAGCGTACTCAGCGCCGAAGAGTTCCTTAGCTCTCTCTCTTGCAAGATCCTCAATTACGTCAACATACTGACATCCACCATAATATCTCTTACCAGGATATCCTTCTGCATATTTATTTGTAAGGTGACTTCCCATTGCAGACATAACTGCCTTTGAAGCGATATTCTCTGAAGCAATAAGCTCAAGATTATCATTCTGACGATTCCACTCGTCAGTCATAGCTGCTGCCACCTCAGGGTCTACTTTCTTGATTTCTTCAAAATCAAACATTTTTATTTCCTCCGTGATATTTATTTGTATTTTGATATTTTATTATAAAGATTCTTCGAGCCTTGCCCTCAGAATGACATTATACTTCTATCTGAGATAGAACCTCACCTATCTTGTCATGTATTACGATATCCGCCTGCGCATCTCTTCCGGTTGATGCCATGTTGAGAACCGCCAGGTGCTTGCCCCCAAAGTAATTAACGAAGCTTGCTGCGGGATAAACTACAAGTGAAGTTCCTCCAATAATCAGCATGTCCGCCTTGGAAATGTGCTCAATGGCGCGACTGATAACATAGTTATCAAGTCCCTCCTCATAAAGAACAACATCTGGTCTAACCAAACCACCGCAGACCTTTCCATCCACTACATTGTCACACTTTGGAACACCCTCTGAAGCAAGTATATACTTCACCCCGGCATGAACATCTTCTTCCGTACTGCTGTACTCTTTCCCGCACTTAGTGCAGTAGTTTCTAAGCACAGACCCGTGAAGCTCAAGAACCTCTTTGCTTCCAGCTGCCTGATGGAGCCCATCAATATTCTGAGTTATGACCGCCTTCAGCTTTCCTGCCTTCTCCAGCTCAGCCAGCTTATAATGAGCAGCATTTGGTTTCGCATCTGGAGCCAACATCTTGTCCTTATAAAACTCATAGAAGTCCTCGGTCTTATGCACCAGAAATGTATGACTGACTATCTCTTCCGGTGGATATTTATACTTCTGATTATACAGTCCATCCTGGCTTCTAAAA
Organism: uncultured Lachnospiraceae bacterium; assembly: GCA_946414825.1. Lineage (GTDB taxonomy): Bacteria > Bacillota > Clostridia > Lachnospirales > Lachnospiraceae > Eubacterium_Q. The sequence continues at coordinate 4,235 of CAMKQB010000062.1, read as the reverse complement.
TCAGGTATTCCACTTTCAGTAGAAACTCCCGCCCCACCAAAGAAGACTATATAATTAGATTCATTGATTGCATCTTGAAGTGCCTGAATATTCTCTGTCATTCTACCTTACTCACCTCAACCTTCACACTATAGGAATCCTTGATCTCATATATATCCTTCGTATCAAAATCAACAGTCATCTCATTTTCGCCTATATTCAAATCCTTAACGTTGATGCGAGGGTTAATATCATCAATTGAAAGTCCTGATATATCCTCTTCAAAGCCGTTTAGCTTAACCTTGATGTTGTCAGGAGAAACGATGTCATAATTATAATCCGGATTTCCACCTATGATGCGTATCTTATTCTTTGCAACAGTAATATCCAGCTCCTTCATCGCCTCGATCTCCACATTGACCGCAAGATCACTTACGCTCTCATCCGCAAGGAATATGTCATTAGACAGATAATTAGTAAGATCAATATTCTTCTCAATATTTGTATCTGCATCAGTTACTATAACATCATTGATATCTATAGAATCAATACTTTCCAGGTCTTCTGGAGTACCTGCAATAACGATTGAGGATGGCTCATAATTAATAGCCTTTATTCCATATCCATCCTTAAGCTTGCCGGCTGTATTTACATTTATATTTACAGTCTTCGTCTGGTATATAGGTACATTTACGCTTACTGTGCTTGCTGAAAGGGAAATGTTATCCTTCTGAACAGCTGAACCGTAACCATCTATGCATCCAAGATTTACTATCTCGACTATGTCTTTCTCTGCACCAGAAACATCAATTACTGCCCTGGCTTCAACTATGTTTGCCAGCACCGACTCAGGACCTGTAACAGTGACCATATTTGGAGTAGGAACAGGGTTTCCTGCAGCATACCCCTCCTTGGCGTCGCCTGTAGTAATAACTCTGACCGGAATACTCTTCTCCGATTCCTCCTCTATACTGAGTGTTACGTACTGATTTACAGGAGTAATTGTCAGCTTCTTAGCTGAAGAGTTAGGTATATTCGAATTGGTAATAACATCGATAGTTGTTGAGTTAGTAACCGAGAGATGCGACAGATCCGCGGTCGCCACGAAGTCATTTGCCTCAAGATTCTCCACTATCGATCTTGGTCCACGAACTATTATTTCAACAGATTCACCATCCGTTACATTATAGAGATTGCCATTTGCAATAATGGAATCCCCATTTATCATCTCAACCGGGATACCCGAAATAGTTTTTGTGACAACACCATCCTCGTAGTTCATTACTACAAACCACATGAGAAATGCAATCAGCAGAGCCAGCAGCTTCAGTCCGATATTGTCAAAAATGTTTTTCTTCTTTTCCTTCACTGCTACTGCCCTCCCTTCTTCAGGATGTTGGTCACAGCAGGTCTGTCATCTTTTGGAGGTTCCAGCTTGGACAGCTGACGTCTAAGTCCATCCTCATCAAGATCCTGATAAAGCTGACCCTTGTATGCAACAGATATACCGCCTGTCTCTTCTGACACTATGATAGTCATACTATCTGAAACCTCACTAATTCCGAGACCAGCTCTATGTCTGGTACCCAGAGACTTGGCTATATTCTTATTATCAGTAAGTGGCAGGTAGCAGGTAGCCGCTGCAACTCTATTCTTCTGAATAATAACCGCACCATCATGAAGCGGTGTGTTCTTCTCAAAAATATTGATAAGAAGCTGCTGGGATACAACCGACTCCAGCTTGATACCTGTATCAATATATTCACCCATTGGTGTATCGTGTTCTATAACTATCAGCGCACCCGTCTTATCCTTTGCGAGCTGAACTGATGTTTTTACCAGCTCATATATGGTCTTGTCGTTAAGAGCCTTTTCATCATTATTCTTACTTGCAAATGAACTAAAGAATCTGGAAATAATATTCTTTCTACCCAGCTCGTCCAGCGCACGTCTAAGCTCCGGCTGGAACAGAACAACGATTGCGAGCAGGAATACATTTATCAAGTTCTTGGCAATCCACAGAATGGTATTCAGCTTTACGATAGCCGCAAAAATGAGAAAAAGAGCCACCACAACTACACCCTTTACCAGGGTCCATGCTCGGCTCGTTTTCACCCACAATAACAAGTGGTAAATAATATATGCAATTATGATGATATCCAACACATCTGTCCACTTAAGGTCTGGGAAATATATCCCGCTCAGATATGTATGGATAAAGGTACTAATTGCTTCCATCAACTACCCACCTTTATTTATTACTTATCCTCTTTCGCTGTCTTCTCTGAATCTATCTTCGGTACAGCCTTGACATAATAGTAATAGTCATCATCCTCAAACTGTACCCTTTCTGTATGCTGATAATCCAGGATACCCTGTCCAAATCTAACGATCAGTGCCAGGATTCCACCTACTATACTACCAACTAAAACCATCTGTATAGCAACATCATGATGTGTAATATAGCCCGCCAGAATTGCTCCGAGAATATTTACTACGACACCCGCAGCCATAGCTATATAAAGTGCATAGCTATATGTGAACTTAGCAAGCACGCCAATAACAATGATTGTTATCACAAATGCTATAACTGTTGTATAAAGTTCCTTGTTGCTTACGAGAACACCTGACAGCTGCTTAACTGCCTCGATCTCATTTTCAGCTGATTCTGTTTTCAGAAGCTCATGCACCTCAGCTGCACAAACTGAGAAGAAGTAAAGTACAACTCCACAAGCTGCAGGAATAGCACCGGCCAGACCTGCTATAACACCGATAATTATCGGTGCAGCAAATGGTATATGAAGCACATAGAAAACAGGAACCAAAAGTACTAAGTATGAATACTTAGGGAAGAATCTTGCAAATACGGCATAAATGATTACAAACAGAACCACAAATACCGCTCCCAGTTCTAAGGAAACCGAGAAGGAATGAAGTGTCATAACCACACCTGCCATAAAGAACATGAAGCCGTCTGGCAGAAGTGCGCATAGAACAGCTAGAAGTATAGTAACCTCTGGCTTGGATGCAAGGCTGTTATAGCCGAACATCTTCTGTATTGAAATGAATACTATAAGTGCCCAAACGAATCTGAGAATAGGAGTAATTATTTCATCCTGCTTCCTGCAGATATCTCTAAGCTTATTCTTCGCGTTGATTATTGCCTGCACTATCCTCACTCCTTTCTACTGGCATCTCTTCATCTAATTCATCGAAATCTCCACCGATACTACTGTAAACCTTTACACGTCCCTTAAGTACATCACTGTGGGCATCTTCCTTTTCATACAGCTTGATCAGTTTTCTAAGCATCCTGTTGTATTTAACAAGTCCCGGTCTAGCCTTCGAATATTTATAATTGTAAACAATAAAACCATATATATAGAATACAACCATTACTATTACATAACCGACCATCAATCGAGAGATCAGTTTGAAGTAATCAACGTGATTCAGATCAGCCATAATCTTCTCAAACTTAAGCAGTATATATACCGCAACTGTCAGCCAGTAAGCAAAGGTCGCAACAATAAGAGTTTTCAGGCAGCCATACTTAACGTAATCCTCTTTGTAGAAGTTACTCATAGCCAGGCCATCAAACTCTTCGTTTTGCTCATATATAGTGACTTTCGTCATTAGTTTTATCTTTTCTTCATCTAGCATTCTATATCTCCTAAAGGAACACCATACACGTCAATATGATATTCCATCTAGAGTTAAAAATCAAGGGGCGAGGGCGTTCTAGTTTGACTAAATAGTATCAATAAGGTCCAGAGTATGCTCCTCTATCTGCTTCTTACAAAGCTGAACAAATGTATCCAGTGGAACTCCATTCATCTGCTTGTTACCTCTGACATTAACGGAAACTGTATTCTCCTCAGCTTCCTTATCTCCAAGTATCAGAATATATGGCTCCTTGAACTTCTTGAAGCCCTTTATCTTTGTCTTCATATTTTCATCTGAATAGTCAGCCTCAACTCTTATCCCGGCCTTTCTCAGAGTCTTCTCAACCTGTTTAGCATACTCATTATGCTCAGGACGAATAGGAACTATACCAACCTGATAAGGTGACATCCAGAATGGAAATGCTCCCTTGAAGTTCTCGATAAGGATACCAATAAATCTCTCAAAGGATCCGAAGATAGCTCTGTGAATCATAACAGGTCTCTTCTGTGTTCCATCTGCTGCAACATATCTAAGGTCAAAGTTAAGCGGAAGCTGGAAGTCAAGCTGAATAGTACCCATCTGCCACTCAC
>CAMKQB010000061.1 GCA_946414825.1 uncultured Lachnospiraceae bacterium | reverse complement strand
GCATGATGCGACACTTGGTGCAAACAGTACTATCGTGTGAGGTCATACTATTGGTGAATATGCAACTATAGCGGCAGGTAGTGTAGTTACTAAGGATGTAGTTCCAAATGCCCTTATGGCAGGGGTTCCTGCAAAAAGAATAGGTTGGGTATGCACCTGCGGACAGGTTTTGGGTGATGACCTAACATGCCCTGACTGTGGACGTGTGTTTGCTGAAAAGGATGATTCCGTAGAGATAATCAAGGATGTATAAAAGGATTCTTCTTACGGCAAAGAATCTTATATATAGAAAGAGGTAAGATATGCAATTTAGAGATTTGCGTAGACAATATGAAGCGTTAAAGGAAGATATAGATAAGGGGATAGAAGAGGTTATAGCCTCTTCAGCTTTTATATCCGGACCTTCGGTAAAGGAACTTGAGAAAGAACTTCAGGAGTATGTTGGCGTTAAGCATGCCATAACCTGTGCTAATGGTACGGATGCACTTACTATCGCGCTTATGGCATGGAATGTTGGAGAGGGCGATGCGGTATTTGTACCTGATTTTACATTCTTTTCAAGTGGTGAATGCCCTGCCTTTGCAGGCGCAACTCCTGTTTTTGTCGACGTAGATGAAAGAACCTTCAATTTAGATCCTGCTAAGTTGGAAGAGGCTATCAAGAAGGTGAAGGCTGATGGGAAGCTTACACCGAAAGTTGTGGTTGCTGTAGATCTTTTCGGACTACCAGCTGATTATAAGGCTATCAAAGATATCTGTAAGAGATATGACCTACTACTTCTTGAGGATGGAGCTCAAGGCTTTGGTGGTAGTATAGATGGACAGATGGCATGTAGCTTTGGTGATATAAGTACTACTTCATTCTTCCCGGCAAAGCCACTAGGATGCTATGGGGATGGTGGTGCTATTTTCACAGATAATGATGAGTGGGCTGCACTTATTAGAAGTATATGTGTTCATGGTAAGTCAGGAAATGATAAGTATAACAATATAAGAATAGGTATGAATAGTAGACTAGATACTATTCAGGCAGCTATTCTTCTTCCAAAGCTTAGAGCTTTTGCAGATTATGAGCTGGATGCTGTTAATAAGGTTGCGAAGCTTTATACGGAGAAACTTGCTGATAGTGGGCTGGTGCTTCCTATGATTCCAGAAGGCTTTGTATCTTCTTGGGCGCAGTACACCGTTCAGTTATCTGAAGATATAGATAGAGCGGCGCTTCAGGCTAAGCTGAAGGAAAAGGATATACCATCTATGGTATACTATGCTAAGCCTATGCATCTCCAGGGGGCCTTCGAAGGAACCTATAGCGAGCAGGCGGACTGTGAAGTTACGGAGAGACTATGCAAGACAGTTCTGAGTCTTCCTATGCATCCATATCTTAGCGAAGAAGAAATTGAAATTATAAGTAGTACTATTTTAAATGAACTAAAATAAGCTTTGTTATTCTGAGCGAAGAATCTTTAAGAAAAGGGGATTAAAACTATGGAATTTAATGATATCTATGACGGACTTATATCAGGAAAGGATAAGCTTGCTCTCGTTGGACTTGGCTACGTAGGAATGCCTATAGCAGTTGAGTTTGCTAAGCATATTCAGGTAATAGGATTCGATATTAACGAGAAAAGAGTTAATGAGTATAGAGAAGGAATCGATGAGACTAACGAGGTAGGTCCTGCTATTAAGGATACAACAGTAGATTTCACGGCAGATCCTACAAGACTTAAGGAATCTAGATTCGTTATAGTTGCTGTTCCAACTCCAGTTAAGGATGATAATAGTCCAGATCTTGGACCTGTAATGGGAGCTTCTAAGACAGTTGGACAGAATCTTGCTCCAGGAGCTATTGTAGTTTTTGAGTCTACTGTTTATCCAGGAGTTACAGAAGATATCTGTATACCTATTATTGAGAAGGAGTCTGGTCTCAAGTGCGGAGTTGACTGGAAGATAGGTTACAGCCCAGAAAGAATTAATCCTGGCGATAGAGTTCATACACTTACAACTATCAGAAAGGTTGTTTCTGGTATGGATGAAGAGTCTGCTCGTGAAATTAAGAAGGTCTATGATATAGTTATCAAGGCTGGTACCTTCCCAGTATCAGATATTAAAACTGCTGAGGCTGTTAAGGTCGTTGAGAACAGCCAGAGAGATATCAATATAGCATTTATGAATGAAATAGCAATTATCTGCGATAAACTTGGTATAGATACCGATGAGGTTCTTGCTGGTATGAATACCAAGTGGAATGCGCTTGGATTTAAACCGGGTCTTGTTGGTGGACATTGTATAGGAGTTGATCCATATTATCTGACCAATGCAGCTGAAAAGCTTGGTTATCATAGCCAGATAATCCTGAATGGCCGTCAGGTAAATGATAGCATGGGTGCATATGTTGCTGATGCAGCCATTAAAGAAATGATAGAAGCAGGAATGGCTCCTAAGAAGGCTAAGGTTGTTATTCTGGGTATAACCTTTAAGGAAAACTGTCCTGACACAAGAAACAGCAAGGTTGTTGATATCATTAATCGTCTCAAGGAATTTGATATAGAGCCGGTAGTTACAGATGAATGGGCAGATGTTGCTGTCGCCAAGCAGGAATATGGCGTGGATCTTGTTCCATTCGCTGATATTCCAAAGGCTGACTGTGTTATAGTTGCAGTTGGTCATAAGGAGTATAGATCTATGTCTATGATGAAGCTGAAAGAGCTTTTCAGAGATGATATTCCTGATAGCGAGAAGGTTCTGGTAGATGTTAAGAGTCTATATAGAATGGATGAATTAAAAGCATCTGGAATGAGATTCTGGAGACTATAATAAAAAGGGAGAAAGCCTCGTGTCTGAGAAGATTAAAAAACTATTAGGCGCAGGCTTCTTTGACGTATTCGGAGCCAGCTTGATCAACAATGTGATCAACTTCTTGGCGGGATTCATTTTGGTTAGAATCCTGTCTAAGTCGGAATATGGTCTGTTTACTTATGTTTGGAATAAGTATAATCTGGTGATGCTCTTATGTGGGCTGGGATATGAATCAGGCTTTCTGCAATTAGCTAGCGAAAAATCAAAGGATACTGAATTAGTCAAGAAGCTGTATGGATATAGTAGTAGAATAGGGGCAATATTCAATATTGCAGTCACGGCTTTATTGGTTATTATAGCTCTGTTTATTCCTCTGAAAATTAAAAATTCTAATGGTCTTTTGTTGATGGTTGCATTTCTTCCTTCCATCCAGTTTATATTCAGGATGATGTCGGTTTATCTGAGATCTCTTAAAAGAAACAGGGATTATGCAATACTTACCAATATCAATACTCTGTTAATTGGTTTTACTACTGTTGCGGGTGCGTATGTATTTAGAGAAAAAGGACTAATACTTGCTTATTATGTATCATTTGCCCTGACTATAATTTTGGCAATGGTTATCATCAAGGTTCCAGTATATTTGAATGGAATTCCTGAAAAGGATGACGCTATACAGCTTAGAAATATATCTATTATCAGCTTATGTAACAATGCGTTATCACAGCTGCTATACCTGTTTGATGTTTTTGTTATCGGAGTTGTTATAGCAAATGAGGAGATACTTGCAACTTACAAAGTGGCGACTATTATACCGACAGCTATGATGTTTGTTCCTCAGTCAGTTATTGTTTTTGTGTATCCTTATTTTGCGGAACATAGACTTGATAAAAAGTGGTGTATATCGAACTTTAAGAAGCTGATGGTTTATTTCAATCTGGCAAATATAGTGATTACAGCAATGCTAGTTGCTGGTGCTCCGATTATCATAAGACTCGTTCATGGTGCCAAGTATTTAGATGCTGTACCTGCATTTAGAATACTATCGCTGAGTTATTTCTTCTCAGCTGGTTTTAAGAGTATATCTGGTAATCTTTTGGTTACTCAGAGAAAACTAAAGTATAATCTGTTTGTTTCTATTATGACAGGGGTTGTAAATATTATTACGGACTATATATTAGTTTCTTATATGGGTTCTATAGGTGCGGCGTACACCACACTTGCAGTAGTAATACTTGCAGGACTTTTAATGACACCATATTTGTTATATTCTTTTAATCATATAAAAGAAGATGCAGAAGATAAACTATTAGAAGAAAGTAAAGAATAGAGAGGAATTAAGAATGAAATATGCACTTATAGGTTGCGGAAGAATATCACCAAATCATATAGAGGCCGCTAAGAATAATGGGCTGGATTTTGTTGCTATGTGTGACATAGTTCCTGAGAATATGCAGGAGAAGTCTGATAAGTTTGGACTCGAGGCGGTAAAGAAATATGAGGATTATCATGAGCTTCTGGCTGCTGAAAAACCTGAGCTTGTAGCTATTGCTACTGAATCTGGAAAGCATGCGGCTATAGCGCTTGATTGTATCGAAGCAGGCTGTAATGTAATAATAGAAAAGCCTATTGCACTATCTATAAAGGATGCTGATGCGATAATCGAAGCAGCCGAAAAGAAGGGCGTACTTGTTTGTGCTAATCACCAAAATAGATTTAACAAGTCTATTCAATATATTCGTAAGGCACTTGAGGATGGAAGATTCGGTAAGCTATCTCATGGTGCAGCTCACATCAGATGGAATAGAGGACCTCAGTATTATGAGCAGGCTCCATGGCGTGGAACCTGGGCACAGGATGGTGGATGCCTTATGAATCAGTGTATCCATAATATCGATCTTCTTAGATGGATGATGGGAGATGAAGTCGATGAGGTTATGGCTTATACAGATCAGCTCGAGCATCCTTATCTAGAGGCGGAAGATCTGGGACTTGCTATTGTTAGATTCAAGAATGGTTCATATGGTCTGATAGAGGGAACTACAAATGTATTTCCTAAGAACTTAGAAGAGACTCTCTATATCTTTGGCGAGAAGGGAACGGTTAAGGCCGGCGGTACCTCTGATAATATTATCGAGGAGTGGAGATTCGCTGATGAGTTAGATGATCCTGAGAGTGTTAAAGCTGAGTATGGAGAGAATCCTCCAAATGTATACGGTTTTGGGCATACACCTTTATATGCAGATGTTATAGATGCTATAAAGACTGGCAGAAAGCCATATGTAGATGGCGAAGCTGGTAAGCGGGCTCTGGAAATGGTACTAGCTATTTATAAATCAGCAACCGAACATCGTCCTGTTAAGCTACCTTTAGATGAATGTTCTACTATGGATTTTGTAGGCAGGTTTGATAATTAAATGAATATACTTGGGATACTATATGGTTTGCTTATCAAACCATTGGAACTGATATTTGAAATTATATATGTAATGGCCAACAGGGTTATTGGTAATCCAGGACTGTCTATCATTGCGCTCAGTATAGCAATGAATTTTCTGGTTTTGCCATTATACCTAAAGGCCGATGCTATGCAAATGGAGCAGGCGGAGATAGAAAAGGGCCTGCAGAAGTGGACTAATCATATTAAGAAAACCTTTAAGGGTGACGAGAGATTTATGATTCTTCAGACTTATTATAGACAGAAGAATTATAAGCCTACTCAGGCTCTTAGGGGTTCTTTTTCTCTACTTCTGGAGATACCTTTTTTTATTGCGGCTTATCATTTCCTTTCACATCTTGAGATAATTAAGAATGTTCCTTTTGGTCCAATTGCAAATCTGGGTGCTCCAGATGAATTAATTCATGTGTTTGGTATCTCAATTAATCTGCTGCCTATCCTTATGACGCTTATTAATATAGTGTCGAGTATGATCTATTCGAAGGATGCTCCTATGAAGACTAAGGTGCAGCTGATAGGCATGGCGGCTATTTTTCTTGTCTTTCTCTATAAGTCTCCATCGGGACTTGTATTCTATTGGACTCTAAACAATTTATTCTCATTACTTAAGAATATCTTTATGAAGCTTAAGAATCCTAAGAAAGTTTTGTTTGTGCTTTTCTCCTTAGCTGGATTGTCAGCTATAATTTATGGTTTTGCAGTTAACGGATTTTCAATAAAGAAAAAAGTATTTGTTGTAACATTTGGTTTACTTCTTCAGACACCTTTAGTATTGAGTCTGGTTAAAAAGGGAGGAGAAGAGAAGGCGAAAGAGACTGAAGAAGACACAAAGCTTTTTATTTTAGCAGCTCTCGTAATGGCATTTTTGACAGGCGTTTTGATATCTTCCACTATTGTGGCAGACTCAACCAGTGAGTTTATAAGTGCGATTGATAGCTCTAATCCACTTAGATATATACTTCATAGCACGTTATATGCGTTTGGTATATTCTTTATATGGTTAGGCATTTTCTATTATTTGTCTAATCGAAAAACTAGGAGTTATATCGCAGAGATAATGACTTTATCTTGTGTTATTGCAGTTGTTGATTATCTGTTTTTTGGTACTAAACTCGGAAATATATCTCCAAGGCTTCAGTTTGATAATTTGCCTGCTTATTCTGCAAAGCAGATAATAGTAAATGTACTGGTGATACTTGGTTGTATCGCTATAGTTCATCTTATCTATAAAAAGAAAAAGAATATCCTCTATTCAGTGCTTGGAGCAGGAATACTAGTAATGATTATTATGGGCTCTAAGAATATATTTAATATAAATAGAGATTATAATAGTGCCAAAAAGCTAGTTGCCAAGAGTGAAGAACTTCCAACCTATAGATTTAGTAAGGATGGAAAGAATGTTGTGGTTCTGATGATGGATAGAATGGTGGGACCATATATTCCTTATCTGTTTACTGAAAAGCCTGAACTAAAAGAGAAGTTCGCGGGCTTTACATATTATCCAAATACGCTTAGTTATGCTACTACCACAAACATGGGAACCCCGGGGTTATATGGTGGATATGAATATACTCCTGAGGAGATGAATAAGAGAGATTCTGAGAGTCTTGTAGATAAACATAATGAAGCTCTGAAGGTCATGCCTGTTATTTTCATGGATGAGGACTATGATGTTACGGTATGCGATCCTTCATATGCTAACTACAATTGGATACCTGATCTTAGTATATATGATGACTACCCAGAAATTAAAAGCTATGTAACTATTGGTAAGATTTCTGGCGAAGAGGAGAGACAAAAGGCCGGCAATCAATTGTGTAGGAATATGTTTTGCTATGATATATTCAAGATAACTCCTGTTTTTGCTCAATTCTTTGTATATGATTATGGAAATTATATATCGTCTGAGGTGGGAACAAATTCTCAGTACAGAATGGATTTGACGCATGCTACTGGAACAGATCCAGGTTTTATGGATTCATATGGCGTTCTTGAGAATCTGTCCGAAATGACAGAGATTTCAGAAGGTAATGATAGTTTCTTGATGCTAACAAATGAGACTCCGCATAATCCGTGTATATTACAGGAACCAGAATATATACCATCGCCTGTAATAGATAACTCCGCATATGATGCTGAGCATCCTGTTAGATATGATTGGGATGGAAATGGTATAGAGCTTTATGATGAGACAAATGTAATGCATTATCAGGTTGATATGGCGAGTCTTCTGAAATTGGGTGAGTGGTTTGATTACCTGAGAGAATTAGGCGTTTACGATAATACAAAAATTATAATCGTATCTGATCATGCCTATAACATAGGTCTTAGAGATGATATGATGATGCAAGGTGGACTCAATCAATATGGTCAGGAGATATTTGACCTAGAGACTTTTAACTGTACTCTTATGGTTAAAGATTTTGGAAGTAAAGATTTTATAGTTGATGAGTCCTTTATGACTAATGCTGATGTCCCTACACTTGCTACGAAGGACTGTGTGGATAATCCGATCAATCCATTTACTAAGAAACCTATAGATGCTTCGGCGAAGCAAGGAGAACAGAAAGTATCATTTGTAGAGAATTGGAATATCGATACAAATAGAGAGAATACATTCATGCCAAGTAGTTGGTTTTCTGTTCACGATGATGTACGAAATCCTGACAATTGGAAATCGCTTGGATATTATTAGAAGAAAGTGTAGATTCAATAACGAACTCTTTTAGGAGATAAGATATGATCCTATATATTGACCCTGGAACGGGTAGTATGTTATTTACCATTCTTATAGGTGTGTTAGGCACGGCACTTTACTTCCTACGAAATGTATTTATGAAACTAAAGTATGTTTTGAGTGGAGGTAAAACTGAAAAAGCTGCTGCTGAGAAGATGCCATATGTAATCTTTACTGATCACAAGAGATACTGGAATGTCTTCGAACCTATCTGTGATGAGTTTGAAAAAAGAAAGACCCCTCTTGTTTATATGACGGAGTCGAAGGATGATCCTGTTTTTGATAAGGATTATAAATATATAGAAGCACGTCATATAGGCGAAGGAAATATGGCATTTGCTAAGCTGAATGTTCTTAATGCGAGTATTGTTCTATCTACTACACCAAGTCTTGATGTGTATCAGTGGAAGAGATCCAAGGATGTGGATTATTATATTCATATACCACATGCTGCGAGTGATATAAGTATATATCGAATGTTTGGTATAGACTATTATGATGCTATACTTCTTTCTGGGGATTATCAGGTTGATCAGATAAGAAAACTTGAGGAACTGAGAGGGCTTCCTGCAAAAGAGATAGAACTAGTCGGAATACCTTATATGGATGTTATGAAGACCAGATTAGCTAGAGCGGAAGAGATAGAGTCAAAGGATGTGGCAAAGACACCTGAAAGGAGAACGGTTTTGCTTGCTCCATCCTGGGGAAAGAGTGGAATACTAAGTAGATATGGCGAAAGATTTATTGATGCACTAATAGATACAGGTTATAAGATTATTATTAGACCACATCCACAGTCCTATACATCTGAGAAGGATATGCTGGATAGCCTAATGTCTAAGTATAGCGATACAACCAAGGTTGAGTGGAATAGAGATAATGATAATTTCGAGGTTCTAAGAAAATCTGATATTCTTATCTCGGATTTTTCTGGAGTTATATTTGATTTCACACTTGTATTTGATAAACCGGTTATCTATGCTGATACATCTTTTGATAAGGCTCCATATGATGCGGCCTGGATAGATGATGAGCTTTGGACCTTTAAAGTACTTCCTAAGCTTGGAATGCAGCTTGGTGAAGATAATATAGATAACATTAAGTCGGTAATTGATGAATGTATCGAGGATACTAAGTATCAAAAAGGTCGTGACGAAGCTCGACAGGAAACCTGGTGTTATATGGGTGAAGGTACTACAAGAGTAGTTGATTATATTATTAATAAGTATTCTGAAATAAAGGATACAGGGAGGTAGAGCATGCAAGCAATCATTTTGGCTGCAGGTATGGGGAAAAGATTAAAGGAATTAACCAAGGATAATACTAAGTGTATGGTTGAGGTTAATGGACAGAAGCTGATAGACAGACTACTTCATCAGCTGGAGTCTAGAAGCCTGGAAAAGATTGTAATTGTGGTCGGATATAAGGGCGAGGTCTTAATAGATTATATAGATACTCTTGATATAAAAACTCCAATCGAATATGTGGAGAATCCTATATATGACAAGACTAATAACATATATTCATTAGCTCTTGCTAAGGATTATCTTGTAGAGGATGATACACTTCTTTTTGAATCGGATATTATTTTTGAAGATTCTGTTATTGATGCTATTCTTTTTGATGAAAGGGAGACACTAGCTCTAGTTGATAAGTATGAGAGCTGGATGGATGGAACTTGTGTTAAATTATCCGAAAATGACGACATAATCGATTTTGTTCCTGGAAAAAGATTTAACTTTGATGAAAAGGATGAATACTATAAGACTGTTAACGTTTACAAGTTCAGTAAACATTTTTCAGAGTCTTATTATGTTCCGTTTCTGGATGCTTATCAGCAGGCACTGGGAGAAAATGAATACTACGAGCAAGTGCTTCGCGTAATAACGATGCTGGATGATCCAAATATCAAAGCAAAGAGACTCAGTGGTCAGAAGTGGTATGAGATAGATGATATACAGGATCTAGATATTGCAGAGTCTTTATTCTCAGATGATGATGAGAAGGTACGATTAATTCAGGCGAGATATGGTGGTTACTGGAGATATCCTGATATGCTTGATTTCTGTTATCTGGTTAATCCGTATTTTCCTCCTCAGAAAATGATGGATGAAATAAGAGCAAGCTTTGATACACTACTTACTCAGTATCCTTCGGGCATGAAGGTAAACTCACTGCTGGCGGCTAAGAATTTTTCTGTGCATCAGGAAAATATAATAGTCGGTAATGGTGCTGCGGAACTAATAAAATCTCTAATGAGCTACTTGGATGGAACGACTGGTTTTGTCAGACCTACATTTGAAGAATATCCAAATAGATTCGACCGAACTGAGTCGGTTGACTTCATCCCTCAGAACAAGGATTATTCATATACTGCAGACGACATTATGGCATTCTTTGGAGATAAATCTATAAATAATCTGGTGGTTATCAATCCTGATAATCCGAGTGGAAACTATATACCTAAAGGCGATATACTTCGTCTTATAGATTGGGCAGGGGGTAAAGGAATAAGACTGGTTATAGATGAATCCTTTGTTGATTTTTCAGACGAGGAAGATGCTAGTATAATCGATCAAGATATTCTCTCTGCTAACTCACATCTGTATGTAATGAAGAGCATTTCAAAGTCCTATGGAGTTCCTGGACTGAGACTTGGTGTGATGGCATCGGGAGACATCGATACAATTTCAAGTATGAAGAAGGATGTTGCTATTTGGAATATTAATTCATTTGGAGAATTCTATCTGCAGATTGCTGAGAAGTATAAGAATAATTATTTGGAGGCGATGAGACAGTTTAGAGTCGAGAGGAAGAGATTCTACGATGAGTTATCTAAGCTTCCCGGGGTTAGAGTTATTCCATCTCAGGCCAACTATTTTATGGTTGAATTAAGCGAAGATATATCGGCGATAGGTTTGTTGAAAAAACTACTCATATCATATAAAATCTTCATTAAAGAGTTGTCCTCCAAAACAGATGGAGGGAACTATCTAAGGATAGCAATTAGAAATACTGAGCATAATGATAGATTACTTAATGCGCTTAGAAGAGAGCTTTTATAATAATTAAAGAAAAGGGCTGGATGCTTTGAAGATACTTAGAAGAGTAAAACAGATATTT
>CAMKQB010000060.1 GCA_946414825.1 uncultured Lachnospiraceae bacterium | reverse complement strand
AGCGCTATGGCACATTCATCTGCTGCAACTGCAGCAGCGGAACCACCTGAGGATCCACCTGGAACGTGTTCCAGATCCCATGGATTCTTGGTTGGGCCATAGTAGGATGTCTCTGATGTACTTCCCATGGCAAACTCATCCATGTTTGTATGTCCCAGGATAACTGCACCTGCATCCTTCAGCTGCTGAACTGCTGTTGCAGTGTAGGTTGGGTAGAAGTTATCAAGGATGTGAGAGGAACAGGATGTAAGCATCCCTTCGATACACATATTGTCCTTTATGGCAACAGGCACACCCGCAAATGGACTAAGAGGCTCGCCGGCAGCTTTCTTAGCAGCGATTATCTTGTCTGCTTCTTCTGCTGCCTTCAGGGCACCTTCTGTATCCACCGTGACATATGCATTTATTTCTTTATCCTTTTTGCCTATCTCGTCCAGGTAAGCCTTAGTAGCTTCGACGGAGGTTATCTCCCCGGCAGCTATCTTCTTACCCAGCTCGACGGCTGATAATGACAGGATTTCGAGCATTTTTCTGATCTCCTTTTTTATCTTTTGTATCTTTGTGAAATGTTATTTATCTGCAAAATCATGAAATGATTTTTTTGCTTATATTTATTAGAAATTTGCATGTATAGAATTTATATTATTAGTTTATTCTATGATTTTATTAAATTGAATAGAGTATGCTAATGCGAGTATAATTAGTACCGCTACCACCTCTATACCGGTACAGGAAGGAGGTGATTCTATGAATATTCTAACATCACTAGTGGTCTCTATCATCGGCAGTGTAATCGCACATTACATTTGCAAAGGGCTGGATAGAGATTGATGGTAGCCAGCCTAAGGAGTTAAGCCTTTCCTTGTACAAAAGTAGGAATAGAAAAAGCCACGAGTCGCACCTCGTGGCTTTTTTGATTCTATGGCTTAATCTTACATCACTAGTTAAGTTTCGCCTATCCATAATATAACACCACGCTTGCTTTTTGTAAAGCATTTATACTTGCTCTACACACCCTATTCAATTTTTATATCAATAACTATATTCTTCCCTTTTAATTCCTGCAATTTAGAAATCAAACCAATTAGAATGTCTCTGGAACTACATACGCCTCATCATTCTTCTGAGGAGCATTCTTCAGCATGTTTTCTCTGTCGTCGCCATTTGTTACCACATCCTCGCGCATGACATTTGCGATTGGGAAGGTATGACTCATTGGTTCTATATTACTCGTATCGAGCTCATTTAGCTTGCCCACGTAGTCGAGCATCTCTGTCAGGTCCTTCTTGGACTTCTCCTTCTCCTCCTCGGAGAGCTCAAGCTTTCCAAGGATACCTACATATTCGATAACTTCATCTGTTATCTGAACCTTGTCTGGACCTGAGCTGCCATTTTCGTCATCAGCCGCACCGGCACCATTTGCATTTACAGTCGCCTTAATTCCGTAAGCCTCCGCTATATCGTCCGGAGTCAGATGAACATCACGCAGCTGCTGTTCTGTAACATCGCCAGGAGCGCCGCACATGAGGTCCTGTCCATTTCCGTTCATTGGGAAAGCGATAACCTCACGGATATTTTCTTCATTTCTAAGGAGCATTATCATTCGGTCAACACCAGGTGCCATACCGGCGTGTGGTGGTGCACCGAACTGGAAGGCGGTGTAAAGTGCACCGAACTTCTGCTCCAGAACATCCTTAGAATAACCGGCAATTTCAAATGCCTTCTCCATTATCTGCATGTCGTGATTTCGCACGGCACCGGAGGAAAGCTCAACACCGTTACATACGATATCGTACTGATATGCCAGGATGTCCAGCGGATCCATTTCCTCGAGAGCCTTAAGTCCGCCCTGTGGCATCGAAAATGGATTATGAGTAAATCCTATCTTGCCTGTTTCAGGATCAAGCTCGTACATTGGGAAATCATTTATATAACAGAATCTGAAGCTGTTTTTCTCAATCAGGTCAAGTCTTACACCCAGCTCAGTACGTAACTGTCCTGCATAAAGACTTGCCTGCATCTCACTGTCCGCGATAAAGAAGATGGTGTCGCCGATACTTAGCTCTGCCTTCTCCTTCAGTTCATCTTTCATATCATCTGGGATAAACTTATCGATAGGACCCTTGTAGCTGCCATCATCCAGCACCTCCAGGTATCCAAGGCCGCCCATTCCGATGCCCTGAGCGTACTTGAGAAGCTTCTCGTGCTGACCCTTGGTAAGTCTCTCGTGAATCACGATAGCTCTGACGGTACGTCCATGGAATGGCTTAAATGTACATCTCTGGAAGAATTCTGTCAGATCAATGATTATAAGAGGATTTCGAAGGTCCGGTTTATCTGAACCGTACTTAAGCATAGCCTCTTTATAGCTGATTATAGGATATGGTGCCTGTGTAACCTCATATCCTTCTGGCGCAAATGTAGCAAATACATCTGTCAGAACTTCCTCACCTACACGGAAGACGTCTTCCTGTGTTGCAAAGCTCATTTCAAAGTCCAGCTGATAGAACTCTCCTGGAGATCTGTCAGCTCTTGCATCCTCATCTCTAAAACAAGGAGCAATCTGGAAATATTTGTCAAAGCCCGAAACCATTAGGAGCTGCTTATACTGCTGTGGTGCCTGAGGGAGTGCATAGAACTTACCAGGGAAACGACGGGATGGAACTATGTAATCGCGGGCACCCTCTGGGGATGAGGCACACAGAATAGGTGTCTGTATCTCCACAAATCCCATTTCCTCCATCTTATGTCTCAGGTGGCTGATAACCTTTGAGCGAAAAAGGATATTGTCCTTAACCTTGGTATTTCTCAGGTCCAGGTATCTGTACTTGAGGCGCACGTCCTCACGCACTTCCTTGGATGTCATTATTTCAAATGGAACCTGAGAATAAACTCTGCCCAGAATATCCACTGAATGAGCCTCCAGCTCAATGGTTCCTGTAGGAATCTTTGGATTGTAGGTTTCCTCGTCGCGATGCTCCACCAGACCCTCAACGGAGATAGCCTGCTCCTTTGTGATTCCATCAAGAAGTGTAGTGTCACGCATTACAACCTGCATAACTCCGTACATATCTCTAAGGTCCACGAAGGATACACCACCGTGATCTCGGATATTTTCAACCCAGCCAGCCAGACGGACATTTGCCCCAACGTCCGCTTCACTCATTTGATCGATTGTTTTGTCTCTGTAGATGTTTTTGAATTCCATGCTACTTTTCCTCTCTATATAGTGTGCAAATAGGGACGTTTCTCTTTTGCACACTTGATTTTTATATTTACTTTTTTTATATTTATTTCTTCTGAAGTGTGCAAAAGAGAAACGTCCCTATTTGCACATTATTTACACTTGTTTACTCACTTCAGTCCGTGTTTTCTCTGGTAATCATCCCACTCACTACCCATTCTGAAGGTTGACAGCGTGGCATAGATAAATGCCAGCATAACCCACGTGAGTGAAAGCTTGTGATATTGAACCACCATGTAAATCATATTTACAACTGATATGACCAAGCCGGATACTGCGCACACTCTACTTCTGAGGAACAGAATTCCGAGCGCGAGTGCGACCATAACTACTGTCATGAAAATCTGTCCATTCATGATAGCCTTGGTGTCTATTGCTTGTTCCGCCATGCCGAACTGACTCGCCATTTCATTAACAAATTCAATCTGCTTGGCCATAGCCTGAAGCCAGAACTGAACTCTCAGCAGGCCGTATATTGAAGCGATGATTATAAATATTGAACTAAGCGTTATTTGGTCCTTGAATTTGCGGAACTCTATCTTATTGTAGAATTCCTTCTTAGTAAGGATTCGCTCAGGTTCATTTCCAACATCATAGAAGTCCTGATTTGAAACGCCACCCGGAATCGCGCCAGGATTCATATTGCCATTTGGGTTCAAGTTGCTATTCGGATTCAGACCGACGCCGCTTCCGTTCATTCCAATCACATATGGCTCTTCCTCCAGATCAGAGAAATCATCCATAAGCTTGGGATCATTCAGGAAATCATTATTACTAGGGCGCAAATCACCGTTGTATTCACTAGATACATTTGCGCTCTCTGTATCAACAGCACCAGAATCAAGTCCCTCTGTATTTGGTTCATCTTCTCTTGGTTTTAGTTGCATACTTTTACCCCTCTCTCTCCACAGAAACTGAGCCACTGGGGACGGTTCCTGTGACAACTTTTGTGAAGTTTATGTGTTCTTCTTGAATACAAAAAACTTACTAAATATATAGTTAGCTACAGTCACGACAACTTGCACGACTAGCTTTATTATTTTGTCGTTGAATCCGAGCACCGTGACAAAAACAAACATGATGCCCATATCCATAAGTAGAGTCCCAACTCGGGCGGCGAAAAATGAAATCATTTCTTTTAGTATATTCTTTTTTTTACTCTGAAATACGAATATACGATTTGCAAAATATGCAAATGTAACTGCTGCAATCCACGAAGAAACATTCGCCATCTGAAGCTGAACAGGATTCTTGGGATTTAATATTGTAAAAACCAATCCATAGTAAACACCTAAACTAACAACAGTTGTTAATCCACCTACTATTAAATAACTAATTATCTCTCTATACTTTTTAATTAAGTCTATCATATATTCTTTCAACTCATTATGTGCAAATAGGGACGTTTCTGTTTTGCACACTTGCATATTGTGTCCTCAGTTTTATTATATCTATATAAAGTGTGCAAAACAGAAACGTCCCTATTTGCACACAAAAGTTGTCACAAGAACCGTCCCCACTGGCTCCATTCACAAAAAAGCCCCGAGGCGTGAATATTCACACCTCGGGGCGATTATTTAAACTAGTCAAACTGCTTGTTCTAATTGATCAAGCAACATAAACTAACAACAATAACCGCGGTACCACCCGCATTTATTTCTCATTAAAGATATGCTCAGGAGTGTTCTCCACTTAACGCCTATTCGCCAAAGACATCTCATCCAAACCGGATATCTTTTCTAATATATAGACCCGCGTGCAGCTCTCAGTCTATGGCCGCAGCTCCCTGTGCTAGTCAACGTGTCTTCTCTTATAGAAAACACAAGCATCAAATATCGTCTCCGTCATCGCATGCTATATTCAGTTAAACCACATAATTACGTGCATTATATGACAAAACCTTATAAGTTGCAAGCACCAAAGCACATAATTTACGCCTTATAATAGTTTTATCTTTAAATAATCACAGCTAAATCATGCCACAGACATTTTTACAGTCCATTAGCTACATCTACAAGATACTGGCCATAATGAGTCTTCATAAGTGGCTCAGCTAACTTAAGTAGCTGCTCCTTATCAATAAAGCCACGTCTATATGCAATCTCCTCAATACATGAAATATACATTCCCTGTCTCTTCTGGAAAGCGGCCACGAAGTCTGCGGCGTCAAGAAGCATGTCATGATTTCCTGTATCTAACCAAGCAAATCCACGTCCAAGTGTCTCAACCATCAGAGTTCCGCGATTCAGATACTCATTATTAATGGATGTAATCTCAATCTCGCCTCTTGCAGATGGCTTAACATTCTTTGCAATCTCAACTACATCATTATCATAGAAGTAAAGTCCTGGCACAGCGTAGTTTGACTTTGGATGCTCAGGCTTCTCTTCGATAGAAAGCGCCTTACCATTCTCATCGAACTCAACAACTCCGTACTCTCTTGGATCCTTTACATAGTATCCGAAGATTGTAGCACCCTTCTCTCTTTCAGCAGCCGCTCTAAGAACCTTTGAGAAGCTCTGTCCGTAGAAGATATTATCTCCAAGTACAAGTGCCACGTTATCATCACCGATAAAGTCTGCACCAATAATAAATGCATCTGCCAGTCCTCTAGGAACCTCCTGCACTGCATAGCTGAAGCTCATTCCCAGCTGCTCGCCTGAACCAAACAGCTCTTTAAACGCTGGAAGATCTCTAGGTGTAGAAATGATCAGCACCTCTCTAATTCCTGCCAACATAAGTGTCGACAGCGGATAATAAATCATCGGCTTATCATAAACCGGCATCATCTGTTTTGAAACCGCCTTTGTCAGCGGGTATAATCTGGTACCCGAACCACCTGCTAAAATAATTCCCTTCATACTTTTCTCCTTTTCTTTTAAGATTCTTCGCTATGCTCAGAATGACAAACAAAACTCATGATAAACCATCCAAAAAGCTAAGCTAACATAACTTTACTTCAGATATCCTATATTTATCAGCAAGAGATTCATTGCAATCACAGCAGTCACCGCAAAACATAGAATCTCACCAACCAGCTTCTTATTATATATCCTCTTTCTAGCCAGCAGTTTACCACTCGTCGCAATCGAAACAAGCGGATAAATCATCGGAGTCATATATCTAGACTGTGTTCCAATAATAGTACTACTACCAACCGGCGAACACACGATATAAAATGCCGTCGCAATCAGTGCACCCATGCCTATGTATAATAGTACCGAATATATCCTTGGAAGTCTACCTATATACCTATCACATTCATCCTTATCTACAATCGCCATAGCTATTATCAAAATAAGTATAATCGATGCACCATAGAAGTTAGCACCATAAATTGTCATATGAGCATAATTAGTAAAGGCACTCATCAGATTTCCAAGCGACAGATAATTCATTAGGAACATTCCTAACATATACAAGAAGCCAATAGGATTTGAAAGTATATAATCCATCTGACTCATTGGGACAACATCGCCACCTGCCATTCTAGTGTCGCCCACACCTGTCATTTCTTTCCTGGTACGAAGAATCATTGAACCTATCATCACGATAAATGGCAAAACACATATCAGGTAATAAGCCAGCTTTTTCTTCTGTTTCCTAAAAGGAAGTAGAAATGGTATAAGCATCATAGGTGCATATATCTGTTTCGGAAGACACGATAGCATAAATGCAAAGCACATAATCAATGCACTCTTCGCCGTTATCTTCTCATCTGGTCTCTGACACTCCCCTATAAAGTACGCCATTCCTAGGAACGAAAAACCAAGAACCCAATAATCGTAATTAAAGCAACTTGCCATAAAAAGATTTGTAGGAATTAGCAGTACAGACATAAGTATAAGTTTACCGCTCTTCAGTTTCCGTATTGCGAAGAAACCGAGCAAAGAATACAAGAGAACATTCGCGAATTCAGCCATATAGAAAACAATAAAGAATGGCAGTCTCATTGCTCGGCCTACAGCAAGAGCAATACCCGAAGGGATATGTGCAGGTGAGAGCTGAAATACACTTGACCTCTCAATAATGTCTCCGTTTTCCCCAGTCAGATAAAATATCCTGCCAAGATTCTCGCCATATAAATGACTTACCAAAGTCTGTCCTCTTGCATTTGTAAACATTAGATCTGTGTGAGTAAAACCACCATCCTTAAGATAAGAAGCATAAACAGCCTGAGCGTAATGAGTATCTATATCCCAACCTACATGTCCAAATGGAAGGACGACGATAAATGTCACTCCAATAATTATTGATAGGAAGAAGAACAGCACTTCTGCCTTCTTTTCCAAGAGATTCCTAGCCGCATATATCCAAGCAAATGCCGTCGCTATTCCAGCCATCGTAAGAAATCTATTGATATGGAAGACGTTCCCTATCTTAAGTACATAAGCTATTCCAATTTCCACTATCGCCGATATAGCAGCTATGCAAACAAGTACCAGCAGACCTTTTCGAATTAGTTTACCACTGGACTTGATCCACCTTCCTGTTCTCAGCATGTATTCATATTTACTTTCTAAATAATAAGCAAATACCGCTAGACCAGCCGATAGGAAGATAAAGAAAACAAAATAACCTGTTTTAAAAGGCAGATATGATATATCAAAGGAATGATCTCCACTATGAAACTCAACCTCATCTATATTTCCGGCTAGATAATCAGGAAATCCCAAAGCTCGATTCTCGTCATCATCTAAAGTAATTACGATATAGCCCGAACCACTATAGGTCATAACAGAATATGCTTTATCCATGGTGTAGCCATTCTTATATCCATAAACCTCAAGAACAGGAGGACAATACGCATCCTCCTTAAGCTTCGCAGTTATAAACCTCGTATGACCTTCCACATCTTCGAGACTCACTATATAGCTTCCCTCAGGATTGGAAGTATCATTCTGTTTTATATAAGCATCTATATCTTTGCGGGTAACGACAGCCGTAACATCCTCTGCATTATATCTAAAATGCCTTACAGGTTTAGGGCTATAGCACATAGTTCCCAGGCAGGAGAGCACGACTACAAAAACTATAATCGAAAAGATCAGGCATCTTCTATTTAGCTTTGCCTTTTTCTTATCTTTCTTTGACATCCGTTTACCCCTTTACTCTTCTTCCTTGTTATTTTTAACATAATTATCGTTGAGTTTCTTATTTAGTATCGCAATTTCCTGGGACATACGCCTCACCTTATCCAAAAGCACTCCAACATTTCTGGACAGAACATAAATGGCTGCCATCTGAAGAACTAATCCAATAAAGAAAAGCATATTAACAGGAGAGGCTATGCCCATAAGGTCTGACAATCTTCCAAGTAAATTAGGCCATATGGCAAATACCATAATCAGGATAGACATTCCCAGCCATATAATACCGTACTTTATATCCAGTTTCTTTCTAAATATCTGTCTAATCAAATATATTAAAGCCAAGGCCATCGCCACTATTACGACAATCTGTAATCTAAATGACATATTCCCTCCATTATCTCTTAAAGCTTGCAAATATAATTGCTATACTAACCTTTAACATATAATAAGCGCCTCCCTTTAGAGAGATAGATGACTTGCCCTCCATTCTCTCTTTCATCTTAACAGGCACCTCACATACCTTGAATTTCTTTGAAAGTGCATGCATTGTACTTTCAGGTTCTGGATAATCTATAGGATAATCCTCAGCATAAAGCTTCATTAGATTTCTACTGACCATACGCATTCCAGAAGTTGGATCAGTAATTCTTTTCCCACCTGAAAAGAGCTTAATCAGTCCACTTAACCACTTTATACCAACTCGCCTTACAGCATTTGACTGAAAGCCCTCCTTCTCAATAAACCTAGAACCAATGACCATATCACATTCGTCAGCCTGAAGCTTTTCTAGCATACTGCCGAGATAGGTCGCATCATGCTGTCCATCGCCATCAAACTGAGTAGCTGTATCATAGCCATTATTATATGCATATCTATAACCCGTCTGAACTGCACCACCTATCCCAAGATTAACAGGAAGATTCAGATAACTGAAATGATTCTTCTTGCATATCTCAAGTGTATTATCCGTCGAGCAATCATTTATTATGACATAATCAAAACCCGGCGCATTCTCCCTAATATCTGCAATTGTTTTTTCTATACTTCCGGACTCATTATAAGCCGGGATAATGATCAGATTCTTCATCTGTCCTCCTAGTCAAATGTTATTAAACCATATACCTTTATGGTAGAGTGAATGGAGCAATAGTAACTGGGAAGTTCTTATTATAGTAAGGGTCTCCCGCATCCAGAACATCCTTCCATTTCTCGTAGAACTTATCTCTCTCCTTCTCGAATCTCGCCTGTTTCTCAGGAGTATCCTCATAGCCCCTAGACTTAGACTCATAATGATGGAATAAAGCAAATGCATCATATACCACAAGATAACCCTTATCTCTTACCTTGAGGCAGAAGTCTACATCATTTCCAGCAACAGGGAAGTCTTCGCTCAGTCCCTCGACCTCGTCGAAGGCACTCTTCTTCACCATGAGGCAAGCTCCGGTAACCGCACTATAGTTACAGTTTATCCTAGGTCTCATCATATATCCATAATCATCCTTTGGCAAGGTATGGAATACATGACCTGCGTAATGCTGAAAGCCAAGAACTATTCCCGCATGCTGTATGGTATCATCTGCATAGAGAAGCTTCGCTCCAACTATACCGACATCATCTCGAAGTAGGATTCCAAGCATATCTGCTATACCATTAGGAGATATAACTTCCGTATCATTATTTAGGAGAAGGAAATACTCTCCTTTTGCATGCTTTGCTCCGAAATTATTGATAGCCGAATAATTAAACTCCTTCTCCCAAGTAACAACCTTCACATTACTGAACTCCGTCTGAAGCTTCTCATAGTAATCGAAGGTTTCCTGAGACTCACTATTATTTTCTACAACTATTATCTCTATATTCTTATAAGTATTAACTGTTTCCAGCGACCTAATGCATTTATCTAGATCATCTATATGATCCTTATTTGGAATAATGATAGACAGCATAGGATCTCCAACTGTCTTATATATGGGATGATAGAGTCCCCACATATCAGTCATTTCAACTGTCGCATCTATCCCTAGTCTATGCAAATGTGTTTCAATAGCTTTACGTCCACTCTCATAAGCATACGTCTTACTTTCAGGATTCTCTGCTGTAGAGCCCTTCGTCATTCTCCAGTGATAGAGTATCCTTGGAACGTGTTCAATTTTGCCGCCACGCTTATGTATAACCTCAACACAGTTTAATATAAGATTATAATCCTGTGCTCCATCAAACTCTGAATCAAATCCGCCAACCTCATTTACTATAGAAGAGCGGATAACAAGAAAATGGGTTATATAATTATGAGACCTCAGAAGATCAGGACTGTAGTCAGGCTTAAATATAGGATTCAAATGAAAATACTTATTATAGCCCCTTTGTGTAGTAAGCTTATCTTCATCTGTATAAACCATATCAACCTTTGAATCCTGAAGACGAGCAACAACCTCATACAGCATATCAGGTTCCACAGTATCATCGTGATCTATAAGCCCAATAAAATCACCTGTCGCAAGCTCCAGTGCTTTATTAGTATTTCCAGAGATACCATAATTCTGATCAAGATATGTAACCTTAATCCTATCATCCATCTCTACATACTCTTTTAAGATTTCTCTAGTTCTCTCTAGGCTACTTCCATCAGCTATACATAGTTCCCAATTAGCATAAGACTGTTCTCTAATTGAGTCCACCATTTCCTTGAGCATATCTTCTGGAGTATTGTAAGTTGGAACCAGAAGGCTAATCAGAGGTTCAAACTCAAACTTCTCATTCCTCTGTTTCTCCAACTCTTCTTCAGTTACAGCATGCTCATAGAACCAGTTATTATAATGTTCATCAAGAGGAAGCGCCTTGAAGCCTGCCACTATCTTACCAAATAGTCCCTTCAAGCCATTTTCCTTTATATAACTAAACATTCTTTTATAGTTCTTAGGAATAAATATCTGTTTTACTCTTCTAAGTATCTTCAAAGCATCCAGCCCTTTTCTTTAA
>CAMKQB010000059.1 GCA_946414825.1 uncultured Lachnospiraceae bacterium | reverse complement strand
TCATACTTCGATCTGGATTGTCAGGTATATATGGTTAAGGTTTCTTATGAGCAGAAGCCTTTCCGTCGCGAGGTTATGCGTACATATGGAGCTAAGGTAACACCTTCTCCATCTATGAATACAGAGGTTGGTCGTAAGATCAATGCAGAATTCCCTGGTACAACAGGAAGCCTTGGATGTGCTATATCAGAGGCGGTTGAAGCTGCTGTAACACAGGAAGGTTACAGATATGTACTCGGTTCAGTTCTATCTCAGGTACTTCTGCATCAGTCAGTTATCGGTCTTGAGACAAAGGCTGCACTTGATAAGTATGGAATCAAAGCAGACATGATCATCGGTTGTGCCGGTGGTGGTTCTAACCTAGGAGGTCTTATCTCTCCATTTGCAGGTGAGATTCTAAGAGGCGAAGCAAACTATGACATCATAGCTGTTGAGCCTGCATCCTGTCCAAGTCTTACAAGAGGTAAATATGCTTACGACTTCTGTGATACTGGTAAGGTTTGTCCACTTGCTAAGATGTATACACTTGGTAGTGGCTTCATTCCATCTGCCAACCATGCTGGAGGACTTAGATATCACGGCATGAGCAGTGTAGTATCTGAGCTTTATGATCAGGGACTTATAAGAGCTACCAGCGTAGAGCAGACCAGCGTATTTGAAGCAGCTGAAATGTTCGCTCGTGTAGAGGGAATCCTTCCTGCTCCAGAATCAAGCCATGCTATAAGAGTAGCTATTGATGAAGCTCTTAAGTGTAAGGAAACCGGTGAAGAGAAAAATATCGTATTCGGTCTTACCGGTACAGGATACTTCGATATGGTTGCATATGAGAAGTTCAACAATGGCGAGATGAGCGACTACATCCCTACAGATGATGAGCTTGCCAAGTCCCTTAATGCTCTTCCGGAAGTAAATCTGTAAAACACTACTGCTTTTATGCTACACAAGCAGGTAATCCAATCATCGCTTCACCTATAAATGCCACGAGCAGCCTGGCTGCCCGTGGCATTTTCTTATATCCTAGATATGCACCATATAATTATTGTTGCTTTATCTGGGATTACGATATATAATTAACGAAATATCGTTAATTTGGAGTTAGTTATGATTTCAGATATCTTAAAACAGAAAAAAATAAGTATACGCGCTTTGGCAAACAGTCTAAACATACCATATACCACACTTTATGAGTATGTATCAGGTAAAAGAGACTTCAGAAAAATGCCTCTAGAACACTTTATCGCTATTTCAAATAAGTTAAACCTGGGGCTTGAAGAGCTAATTGAAAAATGGGATGACGAAAAGGTGACATCTGTTGATAATAATTTTCTTATTGACGATAACGAGATTGTTAAGTATCGGCTGTATAAGCGTAAAAGCTGGTACATTATATACGTAAAATTAATGAATAACTGGATGCAATATCGAAGAAGGTATCCTAAATATATGCCAAAAGAGTTTGAGGATGATTATTATAATTCTGTAGCAAATGAATTATATTACAATGCTCTTAAAGAAAAGAAATGGGGTGATTTCTATGAGAATGATCTTGATGCATCTAAATGATCCCGTAATCAATCTCAATTTGGACTATAATGGTAATGTTATAGAAGTAGGTAAAAGTTACAACAAAGAACTACTACCACTTTCAATTACCAACGATGTGTATAAAATCAGAAAATGGCTAAAAGAACGAGCCATTCCTGAAACCAGGTCAGGCATAGCAACGGTCCTATCTGATAATAAAGAGAATACCACTCAAGCATTATTGATTAGAAATCTTGGGCTGAGTTTAAATGACTCCTATTGGTTAAAACCTATTGATAGTGATTATAATTGGGACTTTGTGAATCTATATGTTAATCAGTTCAGTCCATCTGAATTATATTCCGAAATGGGGAAAAATTCTCTTGGAATATATTTAAAACTTTCTCCGAATTCGTCTTTACAGGGTGAACTTAAGAAAAAATGGTTTATAGACGATAATGACAATAGAATATTAGTTAAAGGAAATTATGGCGAAAACTGCCAGCAGAGTCTCAACGAGGAATTCGCATCACTAATCAACAAGAAGCAGGATGTATTTCCCTTTGTTGATTATATGGTCAAGCCTTATCAATTTGGAGATGAACATCAGGCCTTTTGCTGCTTCTCAAATAATTTTATCACTTCTGACAGCGAAGAATTTATACCTGCCTGGGAAGTATTTGAGATGACCAGATATGAAAAGAACGAGGGTAGCTACAAACATTTTGTCAATAACTGCACTCATCTAGACTTAGACGAGTCTTATGTAAAAGACTTTTTATCTTATCAGATACTACTTGATTATTATATTACTAATACTGATCGCCATATGAATAACTATGGAATTATACGAGATACTCATACCCTCAAAGTCCTACGAATGGCTCCAATATATGATTGCGGAAATAGTATGTTCTATAACCAAATGTATATAAAATGCAAGCCGAAGATGATTGACAAGATAGAGACTTGCTCATTTAGAAAAAAAGAACTTAGCTTGTTAGAATTAGTAACGGATTTCAATTTGTTTAACACCTCAAAGATCCCTTCCGATGATGAAATATTTAAAATCTACTCTAAGGATGAGAATATAGATGACGAAAAAATAGATGAACTTATAAAAATACTAAAATACAAATTATCTGTAATCAGAAGCAGACAGTAATTGTTACTTCATCAGACATAAAAATGCCACGGGCAGCCAGGCTGTCCGTGACATTTTTACTTTATAAATAAGAATTTTCAGGTTCAAATATCTTGCTTAGATAATCTCCTTCTTGCAACAATAACCCCTATTCCAAATAATGCTGTAATCATAACTACTACTATTAGTAGAACTGGTACGGCGTCACCTGTTCTTGCTGATGTTACAGCTTTAGAAACTGAAGCATCTGCCACAGAAGCCGAGTCCTTATATGTAATAGCAAAATACGAGAACCTATCTGAAGCAAAGCTGATTGTCTTGGTTTTTGCATCATATGTAGATGGTATAACCTCTACCTTTTCATTATGAACCCTTACCACTTTGTACTCTCTGGTTACTCCCTCAGGAACATTTGTAAGCTTTTCAGGAAGAGCAAATGACATTCCTATAGGGTTTGAAGTTTCCTCTATAGGTATAAAATCATAATCATCTTCATCCGTCAAACTCTCGATATACTTGTACAGAAGAATATCATAACATCTTCCAATAACAAATCCATCACCTGCGGCTGCCTTTATCTTAGCCTTTTCCTCATCAGTGATAGAATTGTCTACATTATTTTTATCCATCCAAAGATATACATTATAACCATTTTCGGCCTTCTTCTTTTCGTCAGATGTGATGAATGTATCTATCATCTCTTCATTTGATTTATCAATTGCAAAACCGTCATCATCTTCGCTCCAAGCCTCAAATTCGATTGCACCAGGTTTTTGTAGTACATTTACAGTAATATCCTTTGTTGCTTTCAAATAAGTATCTGTCTCTGCAGATACAATTGTAATTATAGCCTTACCAGCTTTCAGCGGGGTCACCATTCCATCAGTTGATATAGAAATGACATCAGAGCCAGACTTTATAGAATAAGAAACCTCTCCATCACCAGTAGTTTCAGCTCCTATCGACATAGAAGAATCACTTGTATACATGTCGATGTCAGATACAGTAATAGTATTAGGCCTACGAAGAACATTTATAGTTATATCTTTTGTCGCCTCTAAATAATCGTCTGTCTCTGCAGCCGTGATTGCAACTACAGCTTTGCCAGCCTTCAGAGGGGTCACCGTTCCGCCAGCTGATATTGATATGATATCCGAACCAGACTTTATAGAATAAGAAACCTCCCCATCACCAGTAGTTTCAGGCGCTAAAGGCTTAGGCTGATCATCTACAAACATCTCTATATCAGATGCATCGATAATAGTATCAGCTTTTTTTACCGTAACTGTAATAGATTTTGTTGTTCTTCTGTAGTCATTTGTTTCAGATGCTACTATATCAACTGTTGCCGTACCAGCTTTCAGAGGTGTAATTGCACCTGTAGATCTGTTTACCTCAATTATATCCTGACCACTTCTTACTGAATACGAAAGCGTACCATCACCTGTAGTAATTGATGCTCCTACCGTAGCATCTTTAGTCCCTAAAGTAATATCAACATCGTTTGCTGATATAGTTTGCGGGTTCTTATTCACTAAGCTAAACTGTATTGTAACAGAACCTGTGGTTCCGTTAGCCAGGAAAGCACCTGTAGCATCTGCACTATAACATGTATATCCCAAATGAAAATAAGTATTATTATTTATTGTTACGGTCCCTGAGCTCGGAAGAAGAAAATTTGTACTATCGGAAGAACTATCATCATCAGCTATTTGGTGGTATCCTGAATTATCTGTATATGCTAGGTATCCATATGGGTCCCCCTGTGTTTTTGTTGTCTCAAATGTATAAGCGCCACCGTTTCCTAAACCAGAACGAAAGACTGCCGTTCCATTTGGCACAGTAACTGTTTCTGTATTTGTCAATTGTGGAAACGTAATGAATACATCCGATTCTGGCATCGTAAATGTCCAAGTTAGTGAACTACCACCAACTGAATTCAGTTCCACCGCATTTTTTTCAGAATCCCATACAGCCAATCCATCAATTAACACCTCTCTTTCGACATATCTATCTGATGATGTCCAATTCGCACTATTCCCTACACTAGTTACTCCATTTATTGATAATGTGATTAAAGAACCTGAACTAGCATCAGCTACTGCATTTCCATTATATGTGATTGAAAGATCAACAATATTAGATATCGTATTATTTATCTGATATGTTGCATCATCTGTCACAACTATCTCATAAACCGAGTCATCAATCGTAACCTTCATCCACTCATTACTTGTAAATGGAGTAATTGCCTTAACTACCCACTCACCATTTTCCTGAACTGCATCAAATAGAGTGTTATCACTAACTTCTACTGCATCTACATCTCCACTAAGTCCGACAGCAGTTAATATGTCGGCTAGTGCTACATCTGAATCTCCGTCTAAGACATACTGCAATGTGCCATAAGTAAATTCAACAGTATAATATGAAAAACCATCTGTTTTAACAGTTGCAATATTTCCAAACTCTGATACTTCCGTCATTTCTTTGGCAAGATAAGTTCCGCCAGCATCTACTATATGATATATATCTGTGCTTAAGTTTGAATTTGAGATTTTTGAATTATTAAAGGTTATCTTTACTTCGCCCTTACTGTTATCTGGTTCAATCTCATTTCCATCTGCATCGTAAATGGTGATGTCAAATGTCATGGAGTCAACGACATTCTTCTCGTTATCTCTCTTAGCGTCTATTGCACCTTCTACTCCTTTTGCAGATGCCTCATACTTTGATATAGGAGTAACCTCAAGAGTTGAACCTGCAGGAAATACTCCCGCATCAGCCTTTACAGTGATGCTTGTACCATTCACTGTTGCTGTTTCGAAGAATTCAACCAGTTCTTCTTCTGTTTCTGACTGTTCTGGTTCCTCTGTTGATTCCTCTGTGGTTTCAGTAGTAATCTCCTCTACATTTACCACTTCTGACTTATCAGAAATTTCTTCCTCTGTAGTTTCCTCAACTACCTGTGCGTCCGTAGCAGTAGCAGTACCTGATTCTTCTGCAAAAACTCCACCATTTACTGGTATCATTCCTACTATCATGAATACAGATAACAGGCTAGCCACGATTTTTCGTCCATTAATTCTTTTCCTCATATGTTCTCCTTTCTCTCATCCTGAATAGTGTTGCATCCCCCAAAATCACAAATGAAAAAAGACACTTTCCAGCTGTTTAATTTACAGCCGAAAAATGCCTTCTATATTTCTTAACATCCCAAAAAAACTGATACTTACTCTTGTCTGTCTGTCTAAATGATTATACTTAACATTCACCATTTTGCAACCTCATTCATTTATCTTTTATTCTCTTATAGTATACCATATTCTGCTAACTGATAAAACCGAAAATGTGCAAATATGCGTCAGTTTGTTATCGGTACTCCCTGCTGCTCCGCCATTCTTAATAAGCTCAAGTCTCTGCTTGGTAATATCCAGCACCTTCTGATTAGGTATCTAGTGTAAGCTAGTAGCCGTAAAAAAGGACCATACCGCTTACTAGCGATATGGTCCTCTTCATTTTATTTATCGAATCAATTTCTTATCACTTCAGTTTTATTTCAACTTACTCTTCTGTATCTGCTTCATATTCACCACTTATATACTGTTGTATAAGTGCCTTATTTGCTTCGATATCCGGAACAAGAACTGCCATTCCATTTATATTGTCAGCATAGTAGGTATCCTCAGCAGGTATCTGGTAGCTCTCTGGCTCTCCACCAGTTAGAAGGCCAAGAGCCATTCTAGACATACCAAGTGTACCCATATCTGTTCCTATATGTGGAGCTGCCTTTCCAGCAACCTTATAACCACTTATCAGGTGACCATGCTTAACCTTGTTTATAACACCAGAGATAACCTTTCTCTGTCTCTCAGTTCTATCCCAGTCAGAGTTACCTACGTATCTCATTCTAGAATATCCAAGAATCTGGCTAGGTGTCAGCGAATTAGTTCCTTCACTAAGCTCCCATACCTCATCTGTTATGTCTGTATTAGATCCCATCTGAGGATTCTCATTCATATATGCAGCTTCCTCTGCAGTAAGATCCATATCGAGAGATCCAATCGCTGCCATACTTTCCAGGAAGCCCTCAAGGTTAACCTTCATATTCGCATCTATCGTAATACCGAAGTTCTCTTCTATCGTCTGATCCAGCAGATCGACACCACCAAATGCATAAGCTGCATTTATTCTGTTTCCGCCATAACCAGGAATATCCACATACATATCACGCATGAAGGACATCATACATACTGTATTCTTCTTCTGATTGATAGAAAGAATGATCATTGTATCCGTTCTCTGACCTTCTTCGCCGTCACGAGCATCCTCTCCAATCAGCAGAATATTAATGATCTGATGTTTCATGGATTCAGGTCTCTTACCAACCTCAGTATCTATATGATCAAACTTTCTAGTTATATTCCAGATAGCCGCACCAAAGGCAAGCAGTAATACAAGGAGTATAACAATAATAGTTTTAAGTACTCTGAACTTCTTCTTTTTCTTCTTCTTTTTCTTTTTATTCTGTGGTTTTCTATTATCAGGACGACTCTTACGTCTTGGTGCTTCGTACTCATCATCATCCTCATAACTATCTTCATAATCCTCATCACTTACTATTTGATCAGGATCATAAGCTCTTCTTCTTGTACGCTGCTGTCTCTCCAGCTCAGCCTGTCTCTCCATCTCGGCCCTTCTTTCTGCCGCTGCCCTTCTGGCTGCCGCTTCCTTTGCAGCTGCTTGCTGCTGAACTCTCTGCTGCTGTTCCGCAAGTCTCTGTTGCTCCGCGAGTCTCTGCTGCTCCGCCTGTCTCTCCATGGCAGCTCTACGTTCCTGTGCCTCTCGTCTGGCTGCCGCCTGAATCTCGCTCTGGCTAGGTCCCTCACTTATAAAAGCAGAATCCATCTCAGGATCATATTCAGAACCTGTACCGTGCATCTTCTGCTGCTCAAGTTCTCTGATTCTTCGAAGTTCTTCTCTTTGAAGCTCCTCTAGCTCTTTCTTTCTTCTAGCTGACTCCGCACGTAATCTGCTCAGCTCTTCATCCTCACCGTTATATCCCATGATATATCCCCTTTAGGTTAAATTTAATCAATAATAATTGCCGGTTGACATAATAACACAGAATTTAGTCCCCTGTCAAACCTTATACAAACTGAGGATGATTCCATCTATTCACTATTCTGTGATCAAATGTAATCATCCCCATTAATTGCCATTATTATAAGCACCTATAAAGTTTTACTTCTTAGTTGGCTCTATCATTCGAGCATCTATACTCATATCCATAAGTCTATCGAGCTTAACCTCTTTCCATCTCCTCTCGATTCTCTTAGCTACGAGCTCCATATACTTTTCGTTCATCTCTGGAAGCAGCAGATAGAACTGATTATTTCTACTCTGCATCATGATATCACTCTTTCTAAGGAGAGCATTTATCATACTTCCGAAGCCCTGGAAGATCTTGTTGAACTCTTCCTGAGACATATCATCTCTAATAGGAGTAAAAGTAATAAGCATCTTACAAGCGAGGTTCTCATAGGTCTCGATATATCTGCGAAGGAATCTATAAACAATACTGAAGTCCTCATGATTCAGCCACATTGCACCTCTGTCAGAGCCTCTCTCCTCCATAGAATCGGATATTCTCTCGAGATCATTTATTGACTTATATTTTTCATCATTTAACTCATAGAAGGCAATACTTCGTCCGCCTGACTGCTTAACATACTCGAGAGCCTTTGACGCCTTCTGGAAGAGTTTCTCATACTCTGTACCCTGTTCTGGAACAAGTACAGCACCCATTGAGATACCCATAGACACATTATTATCTTCTCCAACTATACCTGCCAGAGATTCATTTATCTTGTTATCGATATAAGCATGTATCTCAGCAAGCTCTTTTTTGTCCTTAAGTCCTCTACAGAAGATAAGGAACTCATCTCCACCAAGTCTAGCCTTGATGTCATCACCCTCTGTAACACTATCTATTATTTTAACGCATTCCTCTATGAGTTTGTCACCCATTTCAGCGCCATAGATATCATTAAAAAGAATGAAGTTATCCATGTTTACAATTGTCAGAAGTCCACTTTCATTTGCACAAGCCTGTTTAAGAGTTTCAATAATACCTGCTCCGCTCATATTTACCCCCTAAAAGTTTATTTGAAAATTAATTATTACGCACCTCAAAAACTACCCATTATTTTAACACATGTACTCACTTCTAATCAATCTTATTTCCGTTAATTATTATATTTGAACTACGGAATTTTTCGCTGATTTTTTCTGGTGGTGCATTTGTTGTTATTCCTCTATCAGATTTGAGATCAATACCGATTTCTACATTGTAGATGTCTATCTCTATATCTTCATTAAAACCGCCGTACACTAGCGCCTCTCTTCCCATTCCTGTGTAAAAGAAACCTGCTGTATTCAGCTTCAAACGTGAAGCCCCAGAGAG
The DNA here is from genome assembly GCA_946414825.1 of uncultured Lachnospiraceae bacterium. Lineage (GTDB taxonomy): Bacteria > Bacillota > Clostridia > Lachnospirales > Lachnospiraceae > Eubacterium_Q. The sequence continues at coordinate 2,680 of CAMKQB010000059.1, read as the reverse complement.
ACTTCCAAGACCAGTAGAATAATCCGCATTCACCCTTAGCTGCAGATTAAGATCATGTACTTTAACATGTGCAATATCTCCACCAACTGTACCGATCATACTTATTCTCTTGCCGCCGCCCTTAAGTCTAACAAGGGATCTGAATATATCTACATCAGCATTTGTTTCTACATTTCCTATAGAAACGCCCTTATAGAAGGTTGTGTCTGCCGCCAGGTCACAGTCATGTAAAATAAGTGTTTGAGTACCTGTAAAGGAACCTATACCTACGCCCTCGTCACCACTCATTACAATAACATATTTACCCTTATGCACCCTAATCTTGCCACCTAAACCAGAGCCTATTCCAATTATAGTCTGACCTCTACTATCAATATAGATTTCTCCATCCTGATAGAATTCTATATCTCCGCAGGCCTTGTCTGAGCTATTACCAATCGCAAATGTATCCGCTCCCGATAGAAGTATTCTTAGATTTCCATCTCCTTCCATTGTAAGCGCCGAGCTCTCAGGAACTCTTATACCGCCACCCTTAAAGGAATTCTCACCATCCAGCCTTATCGTTACATCACAATTTTCAGCCATCTCTATACAAGGTCTCGTCTTAATATTTGAGAGATTTACATTTTCAAGAGTTATACGACCATCATAACCTTCGAGTATCTCTATATGTATTCCCGTATCGGTATTAGGTGTTCCAACAATAGTTATATCTCTAAATGTCGAATTAGCCGAGCCTATAACTATGCAGGTTTTCTTCTCCTTGAGCAAGGTATTAAGAGAGATTCTGTTGATTCTTCCCGCAAAGTATGTAAGCTCGTCCGAACCATCCTCACGTTCTCTATGATATCTAGCTATTTCCATCTTGATATTGCTGTCAATACTATCAACTATTTGTTCGCTAGGTCTTGCTGTGTAGTAACCCTGTATCAGATCTGCTCCAAGTCTTATAACTGCACGAAGTTCCTGACTTGTCTCAACGCCTTCCGCCAGTGCCATTATGTCATTAGCGTGACAGAAATCGATAACCTCCCTGACAAAATGCTGTTTCTGGGAGCTGTCCTGAATCTCAGATATAAGCGACCTATCTATCTTAACTATATTCGGCATATATCTCAGGAGATTACTGATATTAGAATAACCAGTTCCATAATCATCAACCGCTAAACCTATTCCAAGTCTGCTATATTGACGCTTTACTCCGTCTAGCTCTTCGTCATCCATCTCCGCCTGCTCAGTAAGTTCAACGATAACCCTGTCACTATTTTTTTTCAGCATATCTTCGACTTTAACAAAGTCTTTATATTCAAGCTTTGCTCCAGGAATACTATTTATGAAGACCTTCTTCCCCTCAAACTTATCAGGATTATTATCCACGATATCGAGAATATTTATAAATGTTGCTTTCTCTACATCACTTAGTCTTCCTAGCTTATCAGCATGTTTAATAATCTGAAGAGGAGGAACCATCCACTGAGAATTCGATCTCATAAGAGCCTCGTAGGAATAAATCTCTCCGTCAACAGTATTTACAATAGGCTGGAAATGATACTTGAGGAGATTCTCATTCAGTATCTTCTCAACCTCCTGCATCTCACGTATTTCATCTTCACTCAGCCCTGCTTTCTTACCAACTCTCTCAATATTAACAGGGAACTTCTGAGACTTTATAACATCCTGTTTTCTTCTAACTGTATCCAGGATACTGAGTCGCCTATAAGCCTCTAGGCCTCTTGATATACTTGTAAGCCACAGTCTGTTAACCTCTTCAAAGTCATTCAGTTCACTACCGTAGCTGATCATCGCATAACCAAAGGATTTGTTTTCAAAATAAAGAGGCGAGAAATAAAAGGCTTTCGGGGTATTATCTATATTTATGTAAGGTAGCATATTTTCAGACTCGAAAGTATTATCCGTACTAACCTTACTGTTGGTTGCATCCTCCATAACATAAGACAGGATATTGATCATATCCTGAGAATATCCAACCTCCGGGAATCCCATCTTAAGCATGGCATCATCATTCAGCCACTGTTCATTTAAGCATATCTCGACTCTTTTAGCCCCTCTTAGAAAGAATATATTCTCGTATACTGTTCTAAAGAACTCATCTAAAGAAGAGGCCAGCAGCATATCTTCTGCCATAAAATTGTGCATTGAATAAAATCCATCCTCGGAGTCATTAGACATCCATTTTTTTCTTTTACTATTTGATGATATTAATAGTTCCTGCTTACAGCCACAGCTCTCTCCGATATAGAGTTCCGCCTCAGGACTTGGATCATGTACCTCCTCCCCCTTTATCATCTTCAAGACTGCATCTACGGAATATTCACCATAGTATTCTGCAGGAATATAAGAAGAAGTAAGCGAAACTGGACTATTCTGTCCTTCCTCCGATGTACCATAACCAACTACAGCTATTTCATCTGGAATCTTAACCCCATGTCTCTCCATTTCCTCTGCTAAACCAATAGCCATACAGTCATTTGCACATACTATTGCCTCAGGAAGATTTTCTCTATCACGAAGCAGTTCCTCTGCACAGCCAGTACCACTGGTGTACCAAAAATCGCCATAGAAAATTCGATCATCATCTATTTTTAAATGATAATCATCCATCGCATCCTTATACGCTTCAAGTCTTCTTTGGGAATGGACGTGAGATCTACGTCCTGTT
>CAMKQB010000058.1 GCA_946414825.1 uncultured Lachnospiraceae bacterium | reverse complement strand
CATAGAATAGAAGGAGCATAATACTGAATGAACATTATATCGATATTAGAGCTTTTTGGAGGAGTCGGTCTTTTCCTTTTTGGTATGTCCCTGATGGGATCATCTCTTGAGAAGATAGCCGGTTCAAAACTTGAAAAAATAATGGAGACGCTTACTACCAGTAAGAAGAAGGGCGTCGGAGCCCTTAAGGGCTGGGGGCTGGGACTTGGTGTTACAGGTATCATACAGAGCTCCGCAGCTACAACACTGATGCTTATAGGCTTTGTAAATGCAGGTATCATTAAGCTTGTTCAGGCAATACCTGTCGTATATGGAGCAAATATTGGTAGTACAGTCACAGCGCAGATACTTAGACTTGGAGATCTTAGTTCAGAAAATATAGTTCTGAAGCTTCTCAAGCCTTCATCCTTTGCCCCAATGCTTCTGGCGGTTGGTGCATTTCTGCATCTGTTCTCGAAGAAACAGCAGAAGAAGCATCTGGCGGGAATACTTGTAGGTCTTGGAACTCTTTTCTATGGTATGACCATAATGGAAGAGGTGTTCGCGCCGCTTAAGGATTCAGAAAAGTTTCAGAGACTTTTTACTTCGTTTAGTAATCCATTTATAGGTATACTTATAGGGCTTGTGCTTACGGCGATTATTCAGAGCTCGAGTGCGTCTGTAGGTATTCTTCAAGCACTTTCAGCAACGGGCGGTATCACCTATTCGATAGCAATTCCTATAATAATAGGACAGAACCTTGGTAAATGTACTCCTATTATACTTGGTGCCATCGGCGCTAATAAGAAAGCTAAGAGAGTATCAATTACATATGTTGTCTTTAATATAATAGGTGCGATTCTGTTCTGTCTGGTGATTTATACGGCAAATATGATATTCGGTCTGCCATTTATGGAGAAGGTTGTTAATAGAGGGAATATAGCAAATTTCCATTTCCTCTTTAACTTTGCTACTAGTGTAGTTCTGCTTCCGTTCAATAAGCAGATGCTTCAGCTGACAGGTAAGATGGTTAAGGATACAGATGCTGTTCCCGGAGATGAGGAGATCAAAGCTCTTGATGATATGCTTCTCAAAACTCCTGGTATAGCCCTTAATCAGTGTATTAGACTTATCAATAAGATGAGCGAGAAAATACTTGAGAATTTCCAGATGGCTACTGGAATGATAAAGGAATATGCTCCGAACAATTTTGTGCTGCTTGAGGAGAATGAGTCCTTTATTGATAGATGTGAGACTGCGCTGTCAGACTATATAGTGAAGATTGATAGAAAACGTCTGACACCAGATAATAAGCTGGTTGTTTCAGAGGTGCTTAGTTCTATCGGAGACTTTGAGAGAATGGGTGACTATTCTATGAATATTGCTTATGTGGCTCAGGAGATGAATGAGAATAAGATTGCATTTTCCAAGAAGGGCCAGAAAGAGCTTGAGGCAATTATGTCAGCTACACAGCTTACAGTAGAAACTGTTATGGAGTCGTTCTCTACAGATAACCTGAATATGGCTATCAGAGTTGAACCAATGGCTCATACTGTTAAGGAGCTGAATGAGCTGATAAAGTCACATCATGTGGATAGACTTCAGGATGGAGACTGTGGGGTTGAAGGTGGTGTGGCACTTTACGATCTGATGAACAGCTTTGAAAGAATATCCTCTCACTGTGCGAATGTCGCCCTTCATGTTGTTAAAAGAATTAGAGGTGAGAAGGACTTCGATGACATGCACGGTCATGTAGATGATACTACGACAGAAGAATATAAAGCTCTTGAGAGTTATTATGAAATGAAATATATTGATCCTATTCGAAAGAAGACCAAGAAAAAGAGTTAAATATTAGTCAATGTTAAGCCTGTCAGAAAGGTAGTCAAAGGCTGCCTTTTCGCACAGGTCTTTTAATGTCTTCATATTGTTAGCGATATATTTTGGTGTTTCTATCATTCCCTTAGTTACCCATTCAAGAATAATTCCACATGAACCATAAGCAAAGAATCTGGCAATAAAATTTCTCTGTTGCTCACTAACCGTATTCTGAAAATCGTCGGGAGAGCTTTTATCTATTACGGATATAGCCTGCTCAAAAATATTCTGAGCCTGCACCAGTAAATATTCCTGGATATAATTTTCTGTGTGATTGATTGTATTTATATAGAAACGCTTATCCTCAGTCATTGCTGTAAGGAGCTCTTCAAGTCTCGTATTCCAATTCTCGAAGCTCACATCTTTTATATATTTTTCCAGCAGATCATTTTCATATATCCACTTGAGTAGAACATATTTATCCTCAAAGTGATAATAGAAGGTCTGTCGGTTGATATCACATTTTTCCGATATATCCTTAACAGATATTTTGTCAAAGGTTTTTGTTTTAGTTAATTCCTTCAGACTGTCAGCTATTAATCTTTTAGTAATGGTTGAATATGCCATTTGAGTTTGTTCCTTCCCAGTTAGTTAATCTATGATACAAATAAACCCATTACTATGATAGCACAGTTTCGGAAAATAAGAGATTATTTTTTTGACACTTTTTGAAATGTGTCTGAAAGTTTGTCACAGACAACCTTTTGTCTAATTACATATTTGTCCTCTGGGGGTATCCTTTCAAATGAAACAAGATAGGATACCTTTTTGGTATCTAAAAGAAGAGGAGGGATAACAATGAAACTTGGCAAGCATGTTGTAAATATGCGAATACCTATACTGATACTTGCCCTGGTACTGCTGATTCCATCAGCGATTGGTTATCTAAAAACCAGAACTAATTATGATATTCTCACATATCTTCCAAAGGATATTGAGACGATGAAAGGACAGAATATCCTGGCTGAGGATTTCGGCACGGGAGCCTTTTCTATGGTGGTCGTAGAAGGTCTTCCTGATAGGGATATAGCAAAACTGGCAGATAAGATAGAAGAAGTCGATCATGTTGAGAGAGTGCTCTCATATCCATCGGCTACAGACGGAACAGTTCCTATCGAGCTGCTTCCGGATGAATTGCGAAGTACTATCCAACAGGGCGATGCTCAGCTGATGATGGTATTCTATGATACTACACTTTCTGCTGATGAAACGCTAAATGCGGTAGAGGATATAAGAGCTATAGCTGGTAAGAGTGTATTCATAGGAGGTATGTCAGCTGTAGTTATTGATACAAAGAACCTTAGTGATAAAGAGGTTCCAATATATGTAGCGATAGCTGTTGTTCTATGTCTAGTAGTACTTCAGCTTAGTATGGATTCGTTTTTGATTCCAATACTTTTCCTGGTAAGTATAGGTTGTGCCGTTATGTATAACATGGGGTCAAATGTTTTTAAAGGTGAGATATCCTATGTGACCAAGGCTCTGGCGGCGGTGCTTCAGCTTGCGGTAACTATGGATTATTCCATCTTCTTGTGGCATAGCTACTGTGAAGAGAAGAAGGATAAGGATAATAAGGAAGCTATGGCGGTTGCCATTGATAAAACTCTTGTATCTGTAGTTGGAAGTTCTATAACAACAGTTGCCGGCTTTGTGGCACTTTGCTTTATGAGCTTTACGCTTGGACTGGATATGGGAATAGTTATGGCGAAGGGCGTAGTGATAGGAGTTATCTGTTGTGTGACTATACTTCCATCCATGATTCTGATGTTTGATAAGGCGATTGAGAAGACAAGACATAAGGCTTTAGTTCCTGATTTTTCCAAAGTAAGTCCATGGATAGTAAAGCATTATTATATATTCCTTATAGCATTTGCAGTGCTTATAGTACCTGCCTTCTATGGACAAAAGCATAATAAAGTTTATTACAATCTGGATAGTTCCCTTCCAAAGGATCTGGAGAGTATACAGGCGAATGAAAAGCTTGAGAAAGAATTCAACATGGCATCGACTCATATGATTCTTCTTGATTCTAACCTTGAGGATAGAGAAGTAAGGAGACTGATAGAGGATGTAAATAATGTTGATGGGGTAAAGGCAACACTTGGAATCCAGGCCATAGAGGGGGCCGGACTTCCTAGAGAAATGATTCCGGAAAATATAGTAAATATACTCGATGATGGAGAGTATCAGCTGTTATTTGTAATGTCAGAGTATAAGGTTGCATCGGATGAGGTTAACCAACAATGTGACAGAATCAATAGGATAATAGATAAATATGACAGCAAGGGTATGCTTATAGGTGAAGCTCCATGTACTGAGGATCTCATAAAAGTAACAGACCACGACTTTAATATCGTTAACTCGGTATCTATAGTACTGGTTGGACTGATAATAATTTTCGTATTTAAGTCAGTCTCACTTCCGATCCTTCTTGTTTCAGTGATTGAGTTTGCGATATTTATCAATATGGGAATTCCTCATTACACTGGAGCTACTTTACCTTTTGTGGCGTCAATAGTTATAGGAACCATACAATTAGGATCAACAGTTGATTATGCGATACTAATGACGAATAAATATAAAACGCTAAGGGTAGCAGGGGTAGAAAAGGAAGAGGCAGTTACAAGGGCACTGTCAGGTTCTATTAACTCAATATTTGTATCTGCATTATCCTTCTTTGCGGCAACATTTGGTGTTGGCCTATATTCCAAAATAGATATGATCAGCTCGCTCTGCATACTAATGGCAAGAGGAGCAATTATAAGTATGTTCGTGGTAGTATTATTGCTTCCGGCAGTTTTGAGACTTTTTGATAAAGTGATAGTTCATTCGACGGCTGGATTTGGGAAGCCTAAGAAAAAATTAGCTTATGAATCGTAGGGTAGGAGGATGATGAAAATGAGAATCAAGAATAGTTCATATATAAAAAATACAAAGAAGACTGTAGCAGTAGCAATGAGTATGATGATGGCAGGTAGTCTTGCGGCTTGTGGTAGTTCAGATAGTGCCTCTGTAATAGATTCAGCTGATGTTCAGGCATCCAGTGAAGAGGATGAAATGACAGAAGTTATCGAGAAAAGTCTTGGACTTGGCACAGCAACAGATGCAGAAGTCGACAAAGAGGAGACTGTTTATCTTATCTCGGATGCAAATGGAGAGATTCAGGATACTATAGTAGATGAGTGGCTAAAGAATCCTGAGGGTAAGGATGAGATAAAGGATGTCAGCAAACTGACTGATATAGAAAATGTAAAGGGCGATGAGACATTTTCGCAGGAGGGGACAAAGCTTACCTGGCAGGCTGGTGGTTCTGACATATATTATCAGGGACATACCGCAGAGACAGCACCGGTTTCTGTAAAAGCCACCTATTACCTGGATGGTAAGGAAACGACTCCAGAAGATATTGCAGGTAAGACAGGTCATGTGAAAATCAGATATGAGTATCAGAATGCAGCTAAGGATGGAGAGGTATATACACCATTCGTTATGGCTACAGGTATGACCCTTGATATGGATGGTTTCGTAAATGTCACAGCAGAAAATGCAAAGGTTATATCAGATGGTTCAAGATATATAGTTGTAGGTTATGGTATGCCGGGACTTACGGAAAGCCTGGGACTGGAGGAAGAGGATATAGAGCTTCCTGATTATTTTGAAGTAGAAGCGGATGCGGTTGATTTCAATCTTGGAATGACAATAACTGTTGCAAGCGTTGAAACACTAGGTGAGGAAGATATCAATCTATCAGATACTGAGAAGGAGATAAATGATCTGGCTGGAGAATATCAGGACGGAATGGATAGCCTGGTTGAAGGAATATCAGAATACACAAATGGAGTTGATAAGGTAAATGATGGAGTTGATAAACTGAACTCAGGCAGCGAGACTCTATATTCAGGAGCCGGAGCACTTAAAAGCGGCATGGATAGTGCGGCATCAGGAACAGAGGATATCAAGGATGGACTTGATTCTGTTTATTCAGGATCCAAGAGTATAAGTGATGGGGCCTCTGAGCTAAATGAGGCTGTTCAAGGGATAGAGCTCCCAGATGTTACAAAGATGGCAGGCGGTGAGGTTGATGATGCTACAAAGGCGGCTATTAAATCCACAGCTGAATCTAAGCTGGGTACAGACACAGCTACTTATGTCGGTAATGCCGTAACGGAGGTAGTTGGAGGTTCTGTTAATTCTGGAACTGTTAGTCAGGTCGTTGATTATAAGACTAGCGGAGCAGCAGCTGTACAGACAGCGGCGCAAAACGCAGGAGTAGGTCAGGCTGGTAATGCATCATCCCTTGCAGCATCAGCTGCTGGAAGTGCCAGCTATTCAGGTTCTGCAAATAAAGAAAAGCTTGCTGCGTTGAAGAATCAGATTGCAGCGGTTCTTAAGGCTCAGGGAACTATGGACGATGCTACTGCAGAGGCGACAGCAGATGATATGGTAAATAAAATATATCAGGCAGGATATGGAGATGGTTACGGAAATGCTTATTGCACAGGCTATGGAGCGGGTTACGCTGCGGAGTATCAGAACTATCTGACAGAGTTTGATAAATATATATCTCAAGTTACAGCGGGATTTGGCGGTGATGCATTTTCCGGTTCAGTATCAAATGTTGCGAATGCCTACGCGTCAGCAGGATCTGAGGTGACACTTGGAAAAGTAGGAGATGCAATGGACGGATTTTCTACTAAGCTAGATACCCTTAAGGCTGGAACATCCTCACTGGCTGCAGGAACAAGTCAGCTTACTGAAGGACTTTCGCAGCTGGATACAGGAGCGGGTGCACTTGAAGGTGGTATGAGCCAGTTGAAGAGTGGAACGGATTCACTATACAGCGGTACTAAAACTTTAAATGATGGAGTTGGAACACTGAAGACCGGAACTAATACTTTGTCGAGGAATAGTGGGGCGTTAAATGACGGTTCCGAGGAGTTACAGAGTGCCACAAATCTATTAGTTGATAAGCTGAATGAAAAGGAAGGCGCAGTAAACGATTTTGTTGATAATGTAAATAGTGTGAAAGCAGCCGCCAGAGATTATCAGTCATTTGGTGGAGCTAGTGGAGACATGACAACAAGAACCAAATTTATCATCAAGATTGATGGGATAGACAATAATGTAGAATAAAAAGAGAACGAAGAGGCCGGCGGAATTATTTCTGCCGGCCTCTTTTAGGTGTGGAGTGATAAAGGGACACACCTCTGTTTTATAATATGACCATCAGAAACATTTGAACGTTAGTTTCAAAGGAAAATGTAAAATGGAGGTCGATATTATGTGGGAAAGACTTAAGTTCTGGTTTATGGGATACAAGGATTGTGAGGGCTGTTGTCTGGGCTGTTCGTTCTTTGATGAATGTAGATCAGAGGTTGTATATGAACGCGATGTGAGGGAAGCATATGAGAGAGATGTACTGATCGAAACAATCATTAAGGAAAGAATGCCAGACAGATATAGAAAGAGTGCTTAAAATCTGTTATTATCATAATTAGGTAGTAAATAAAATAGTAGGAGGCTTAATTATGGATAAGATCAAAATAGCTTTTTTTGATTCAAAGGATTATGATAAACAGTCCTTTATTGATTCGAATAAAAATGAGGAATTTGAAATAACTTATTTTGAGACAAGGCTTTCTGAAGATACATATAAACTTGCGGAAGGTAGCGATGTTGTCTGTGTTTTCGTAAATGATGATGTTAATAGCGTCGTGCTAGATGAACTTCACAAGATGGGTGTCAAGCTGGTAGCTCTTCGTTGTGCTGGATATAATAATGTTGATATAGAGCATGCTTTTGGAAAGATACATGTTGTGCGAGTGCCTGCCTATTCACCTTATGCAGTAGCCGAGCATGCGATAGCACTTCTGCTTACTTCAATAAGAAGAATTCACAAGGCTTATATCAGAACCAAGGATTTCAATTTTAGTCTAAATGGACTGACGGGATTTGATCTTCATGGCAAGACTGTTGGTGTAGTAGGTACAGGTAAGATAGGAAGAATCTTCATAGATATATGCCGAGGCTTCGGTATGAATGTTATCGCTTATGATAAGTTCCCGGCAAAGGATTCAGGAATCGAATATGTATCTCTTGACGAGTTGTGGAGTAGAAGCGATATCATTTCCCTTCATTGCCCACTTACAGATGAGAGTCTTCACATGATCAATTCTGAAAGTATAGAGAAAATGAAGAAGGGTGTAGTGATTATCAATACATCACGTGGAGCACTTATTGATTCAGAAGCACTTGTGGAAGGAATCAAAGCACGTCATGTTGGTGCGGCATGCCTCGATGTTTATGAAGAGGAATCGAATGTATTCTTCCATGATTATTCAAATCATATTGTTAATGATGACACACTGGCGAGACTTATCTCTATGCCGAATGTTATAGTTACATCGCATCAGGCCTTCCTTACTAATGAAGCGCTAATGAATATAGCGGATACCACACTGAATAATGTCAGAGAATTCTTTGATAAGGGCGTATGTGTAAATGAAATCTGCTATAAATGTTCGAATCTTGCGAGTTGCAAACAAACACATGAAAATAAATGTTTCTAGATAAGGGCAACACGGGGAGAGTCATGTTGCGGAGAATGTTTAATGTAAATGGGAGACCTGTGGATGGGTGATTCTAATAATCAATTAGAAATAAAGTATAAGGAGCAAGATGGTGAACTGATTATCGAGCTGCCTGTGAGAGAGAGTATAAAATCTATCCTTGAGCTGGAAAGAGAAATATACTGCATTATAAATAGAGGCGAAAGTACGAAGACTCATATAGATGTCTCAAGTCTTGAGTATATCTCTCTATCTGAACTTAGAGTTTTTGAGAAGCTCAAAATGGAATTTGGAAATCTAAAAATAATAAATCTCAGATCTGAAGTGATTAAATTCGTGAAAGAAAAGGGTTACTCAGATTTGTGCTAGATTATGTTTGGAATCCATAGATTACTAGGAAGAATAACTGAATAATTAACAGCGTTACGACGTCTATGAGTAGAAATACTTGTAGGCGCCTTTTTATTAATACAAAAATGAATTGTGTTTCATTTTTTATTGACAAAAGGTAATGATGTAATTAAAATGAAACTACATTCATTTTAAATAGGAGGATTAAATGCCAAAGGTTACACAGGAATATATTGATAATAAAAAGAAGTTTATAGTAGATGCTGCTTACCGGGTGTGTCTTCGCAAACCGGTTGAAATGGTGACTATGATGGATGTCATTGAAGAGGCGGGGCTTTCTCAGGGGGGCATCTACAGATTTTATAAGGATCTGGAAGAAATCTTAAGTGATGTTATTGCTGGAATGAGGATGAACTATAACATCATTGATGAAATGGAGCAGCTTTTTGATGCGAGTGATGAAATGAGTTTTGAAGAGGGAGTGCATAAGATTTTTGATATCCTGGCTGATGTTATGGAGAAACATCTGATGGATATCCAGAAGATTAATTTTGATCTTACAGTACTTGCAATAAATGAGCCTGAAAGGGCGGAAAAGATTATCGGAGGCGTAAAAGGAAAGAGTAGTCTCGGCTATCTATCTACCGTGGCACTTCCTAACTTGTTTAAGGAAAGTAAGAAAAGAAAATATAAACTCAGGGATAAACCGGAGAATATAGCAAATTTCATTTCGGCTGCTTATACAGGAATCGAGATGAACTGTATTCTTACAGCCTGTTATAAGGCACCTATGGGAGCTCGGTGTAAGCCAAGACCACTTTTTGACACACTTGCAAGATCGATTATCTACTTATGCGGAGGAGAAGAATAATGGTAAATAGTCCAAAACCGACCGGAAAATATGCAGTAGGAACGACGACATTTACGGCAAAGGAAGAAAGAGATGAGGTGCTTTCACCGGGTATGAAGAGAAGAATCTCTGCACGTGTTTATTATCCGGTTTTGAAAGAGGCTGTGAATGGACTTGAAGAGGCACAGTATATGTCGCGAGACATGTTTAAGGGGGTGAAAAATGCTTTTAAGATCCCTCTTAATTACGACAAAGAGACAGCGGCGGGGCATAATATTTCCGAATGTTACAAGGATGCTCCGTGTATTGATGGAGAGAAGTTTCCGCTCATCATTTTCAATCATGGATATCAGTCCTTTAGGGAGGGTAATTCATTTCTTTGTATAGAGCTTGCGTCTCAAGGATATGTAGTTATGACGGTTGGCCATCCTTTGGAAGGTGTCTGCACTGAGTATGATGACGCTCCTCCGACTTTTGGGGATAAGAAGCTTCCGAGACTCGCAAACAAACCGATGATCCCGAATATTTTAGCATTAAATAAGCTTTGTAAAATGAAGGGTACGGATAAGGAACTAACGAAGGAGATTGACAGATACCAGGAGAGGTTTGGCGGTTTTCTGATAAAGCGTCTTCCTGAATGGGAAAAGGATATTTATACAGCACTGAACTATGCTAAGCAGAATTATAGTGATCTGATTGATTTTGATAAGGGGATCGGTCTGACCGGTCATTCGTTTGGTGGGGCAGTTGCCTATTATCTTTGTATGAAGGATCCACAGTTTAAGTGCGGGGTCAATATAGATGGTATACTGTTTGGTATGTATAAAGATAAGGTTATGGATAAGCCGTTCCTTATGATAGCCTGCGATGAACATGAAGTTCTTTCTGCTAGAGTTTGCTGTATGCACTCAGCGCTGTCATATAAGGCAGTTTTCAGAGATATGAAGCATGTTGGCTTTTCGGATATGAAGTATGCCATTCCTAATATTATGTCAGGAATGGTAGGAAAGCTCGATGCAGATCTTATGCATGAAAATCTATGCAAGTGTCATTTGGCATTTTTTAATGCACACCTGAAGCAGACCACTGAAACAGTTGATGTGAAGTCTAACGATGTAATTAGATTTGAGGCATTTGTCTGATTAAGATATTGCTGAAATAATAATAAAACGGAACTGGTGGTGAATGATTTTCGTTTGCGGTCGCTATTGAATGATACATGTTGAAATCCTAAGAAATATATGATATTTATATGATTATGGAACGGTCGCTATTAAATTGTTGTGGAAAAGGGTATAAGATATGCAGGTTAAGAAAGACGAAATATACTTAAGGATTTTGTCGGTTTCAAAAAGTTTGTTTATGAATAATGGTTATGAGAAAACCTCGCTTCGTATGGTCGCTAATAAGTGTTTCATAAGTAAGAGTAATATTTATAGATATTTTAAATCCAAGGAAGAAATATATGAAACTCTCGTGGGACCTGCCAGGTCTGATGTTACTAAAGCAATCAGTCGTTTTGGAAGCCGCGAATATGCAGGAAATTACACTGTAGATAAGATAGAAGATGTGTCAACGGTGCTTGCAAAGGTAATGTGTGAACATCGGGAAGGACTACTCATTATGCTTAAATCTGAAGGTGGTAAAGATAAGGTTATGCTTACCGAAATGATGACCAGATTCTTTGTTGAGGCGTGCCCGATTAATGATAAGGAATTTAAGATTCAGGTAGTATCGATTCTGATCATGGGACTTACGGATATTTTAATAAAACACAGTGAAGAAGATGAAATGCGATATAGACTAAAACTTCTGGTTTCCTATCATTATCTCGGACTTAATGGAATAAAGGAAAAACTCGGATTTGAAGTGAGTTAGTTATATATCGGAATAATACATGTGGAAATGTAAGGAAGGAATTATCATGAAGGAGAATAGTGAGAAACTGACAGGAAAAAAAGATAAAAAACATCACCGGTTTTTGATTGGTTTTGGCATTTTTCTGATGGCCGTCGGTATAACAACAGTCTGGTACAAAAACCATATGCACTATGATGTTGAACCTCATGAATACTATGATGTGGAAACTCTTAAGTCAGAAGGAAGGGACTATGACAAGTCATCAGTGGTTTATATGACGAGTGATATAAGTCCTGAAGGATTAGATAAGGTTTACCAGGCATTAAATGTAACACCTACGGGGAAGGTTGCAATCAAGCTTTCAACAGGTGAAGCGGGTAACCCTAATTATCTGGATCCGAGTCTTATCAAGAATCTTGTTCAAAGCGTGGATGGAACTATCGTGGAATGTAATACTGCATATTCAGGTTCAAAAAGGGCAGAAACAGAAATGCATATGCAGGTTGCAAAAGAACATGGATTTACTGAAATTGCAGATGTGGACATTATGGATCAGGATGGTTACATGAAAATACCTGTAGAGGGCGGCGTAAATCTTAAAGAGAACTGGGTTGGAAAGAATCTGGCTGATTATGATTATGTGATTGTGCTTACTCATTTTAAAGGTCATCCTATGGCTGGTTTTGGTGGCGCACTAAAGAATATTTCGATAGGTATCGCATCAAGCGAAGGAAAAACCAGAATCCATACAGGTGGAGCTTTTTCTACTCCGCCAATAGATTTTGGAAGTCTTGTTACAAATCAGAATGTTTTTACTGAATCAATGGCAGAGGCAGCAAAGTCTGTATCAGATTATGAAAAAAATGGACAGAACATAGTTTATATAAGCGTAATGAATAATATGTCTATAGATTGTGACTGTGTATCCAGTCCTACAAAGGTTGACATGCATGATATAGGAATCCTTGCGTCGACTGACCCGGTAGCACTTGACCAGGCGTGTATAGACCTTGTATTTAAATCTGAAGATGGCGACTCACTTCGTGAGAGAATTCTGGATAAAAACGGACTCCATATTTTGACTCATTGCGAAGAAATAGGATTTGGTACGAGGGCATATGAAATAGTAAATGTGGATGAAACTCAGGATGAAGCAGATGGGAACATACTGAAAGATAATTCTGATGGGAATTGATTATAGTAAATTATTATGGATAGATTAGATTCCTGTATAATTGATGGAGTATATATGTTAGATGTTATAAGAAGAGA